>JASFPF010000176.1:0-4468 GCA_050116135.1 Deltaproteobacteria bacterium
GCACCCTATGGTTCGCCCGTTGACAAGCCGGCAGGCCACATCCAGGAAACATGATCTAATCAATAGACAGAGGCGTGGGGCGACGCCTCATTCCCATTTGTCGTGGCAGTGAATCCGCTTTTATGTTACAAAATGCGTTGGTTTTTGTACAACAACAGAAAATTGCCAGAACCAATATGAGAGGAGAATGCGAAGATGAAAGCCTCGAAAAGTTGCATTAGTATCGCAGGGGCCCTGTTTCTTTTTTTAGTGGCATGCAGCACGGTCCCCATTACGGGCAGGACGCAACTGGATCTCATTCCCAGTTCCACAATGCTTGCTATGAGCCTGCAAGAGTACGATACATTTCTGAAATCCCATAAACTGAGCACGAATCGAGAACAGACCCAGATGGTCAAGCGGGTCGGAGAGCGGATTCAACAGGCGGTAGAACAATACTTCGCTCAAAATCGGTTGTCCCACGAGTTGGATGGTTATGGCTGGGAATTCAATCTTGTGGAAAGCGACGAGGTCAACGCTTGGTGTATGTCGGGCGGAAAAGTGGTAGTTTATACAGGCATCTTGGCGATAACCCAGAATGAGTCGGGCCTTGCAACAGTCATGGGACATGAAATAGCACACGCTGTAGCAAAGCACGGCAATGAGAGGATGAGTCAGGGCTTGCTCGCTCAAATGGGAGGTACGGCCCTTTCAGTAGCCTTAGCGCAAAAACCCCAAGAGACCAGAGAACTCTGGATGACAGCCTTTGGATTGGGCGCCCAGGCTGGCGTTCTGCTCCCTTACAGCCGCCTGCAAGAGGCAGAGGCAGACCATCTTGGCTTGATATTTATGGCCATGGCCGGCTACGATCCCAACATGGCATTAGGATTCTGGCAGAGAATGTCTGAAAAGAAAGGCGGAAAATCTTCACCGGAATTCCTGAGTACCCACCCATCTGATGAGACCAGAATCAGAAATATCAAGGCTTTGCTCCCCGAAGCAATGCAGTACTATACCAGACCCCGTTAGCGCTTCTTGATTGACCGAGAGGGTTTTAAGGCAATTCTGAGACCGATGCGTTGAGGAACAGAAATCATGGATGATACATCCCTCCATAGGCAGGGGGAATCCCCGGCAGCATCGATCCGTGCTGACGCAAGTGGGCCCGGGGGGCTCTCGCTCACTATTGAAGGCCGCCTGGATTCGGCCACAACCGCAAAGGTGTGGCGCGAGGCAACAGGTGCTATTGAGAAGACATCGCCAAGCCGGGTGGTGGTTGATGCCTCAAAGATCCATTACTGCGATGTTTCTGGAATCGGACTATTGGTAGAGATTCTCCGGCGCCAGGCGAGCAAGGGCGGAAAAACGGAAATCCGTGGTCTTCAAACAAGATTCCAGCGACTTTTGGATCAGTTTGACCCGGCTGACTTTACTGATGAAAAGACGGAAAAGGGGAAATCTACCAACCTCCCAGAAGAAGTTGGTCAAGCTGTTTGCCGAATCTGGCAAGACGCCTTCGCCCTGATCGTCTTCGTGGGTGAACTTTTCGTTTCCCTTATGTATGCCCTTCACAACCCTCGTCGCGTGCGGTGGAAAGACGCATTCCTTGTTGCGGAAACAACAGGCGTCAACGCCCTGCCCATCATTGCCCTGGTCAGCTTCCTGGTTGGGTTGATCATGGGTTTTCAAGCCGTTATCCCTATGCGGCAATTCGGTGCCGAGATCTTCGTGGCCGACCTTGTTGGACTGGCCATCCTGAGAGAGCTCGGCCCTCTTATGACGGCCATTGTTCTGACAGGCCGTTCGGGCTCCGCCTTTGCGGCGGAGTTGGGCACCATGAAGGTCAACGAAGAGATAGATGCCCTGAACACCATGGGGCTTGACCCTGTGAGATTCCTTGTGGTGAGCCGGGTTGTTGCCGCCCTGGCCATGACACCGCTCTTGACCGTTTTTGCCGATTTGATTGGCGTCATAGGAGGCTCTCTGGTATTGCGGTCTCTGGGTTATCCATTTGTAACATATTTCAATCAGGTCCTATCCGCGGTGAGCTATACGGATTTCCTGAGTGGCCTTGTGAAATCGCTTGTCTTCGGCATCATGATAGCGGGTATCGGATGTCTGCGCGGTCTGCAAACGAAAATTGGCGCCACTGCCGTTGGCGAATCAGCCACACGGGCGGTGGTGAGCGGAATCATCCTGATTGTCATTATTGATGGTATTTTTTCCGTGGTCTATTACTACCTGGGTATCTAATCCGTGGGCGGAATCCAAGACCCCATTGTGCGTGTTGAAAACCTCACTGCCGGGTATGGGGAGGCGCTCATCATTGACAATATCTCCTTTGAGGTGAATCGGGGGGAGATCTTTGTCATATTAGGAGGTTCCGGCTCTGGCAAGAGTACCATCCTGAAGCAAATGATTGGTTTGTACAAACCTGTGTCGGGAAAGATCCTTATTGACGGACAGGATATTGTATCGGCAGAAGCGCAAGCACGTCTTCAGATTCTGAGTGAGATTGGCGTCATGTACCAACGAGGCGCCCTTTTTGGCTCTATGACGTTGCTCGAGAACGCCCGTCTGCCACTAGAAGAGTTCACCGATTTGCCTCTGTCGGCCATGGACCTCATTGCCATGATGAAACTAGCCTTGGTGGGACTTCACGGATTTGAAGGTCAAATGCCCTCTCAGCTGAGCGGAGGCATGCAGAAGCGGGCAGCCATTGCCAGAGCCATGGCCCTTGATCCTCAAATTCTCTTCCTTGACGAGCCCTCTTCGGGATTGGACCCCATTACCTCGGCAGAAGTGGATCAGCTCGTTTTAAATCTGGCCCGCAACCTAGGGATCACTTTCGTCATCGTGAGTCATGACCTGGCGAGCACTTACTCGATCGCTGACCGGGTCGTGATCCTCGATACAACCACGAAAGGCATTGCTGCAACGGGTCGTCCCAACGAATTGCGGGACCAGAGCAAAAATCCGTGGGTGCGTCAATTCTTGAACCGGAAGGTGGCATCTGATATGCCCGAATAGGCTTGCAAATGCAAGACGGAGCGAATAGAAAAACTGATATTAACGCTTTTAGGCAATCCAAACCATGAGTGCGAGAGCAAGCTACTTTAAGATAGGGGTATTTGTGATCAGCGGCGCGACGATCGCAGTTGTCGCAGTGACCATTCTTGGGGCAGGCGTGCTCCTTCAAAAAAAGACGCCCATGGAGACGTACTTCGAGGACTCGGTGCAGGGGCTGGAGGTCGGCTCTCCCGTTAAGTTCCGTGGCGTTGGTATCGGCAATGTTGAGCTCATTACGCTTGTTGACAGAGAGTATCCTACCGGCTTTCGATACGTATTAGTCCGGGTAGGCCTTTCCCAAGATGCGTTGCAGAGCCGATCTCAACAGTGGGCTAAATCAGACCTGGGGAAGGAAATAGAAAAAGGCCTCCGGGTTCGACTCGCCTTTCAGGGGCTCACTGGAGCCGCCTATCTGGAAGCCGACTACCTGGACCCACAACGCAATCCTCCATTGATCATCGATTGGATTCCCCGCTATTCCTATATCCCTTCTGCACCTAGCACCATTGCCCGTCTAAGCGAATCTTTGGACGGGATTATGAGAAACCTGGAGCAGATCGATGTCGAAAAAATCACGGATGCTGTTGAAACGTCTTTAAACGCCTTCACCAAGACTGCCCAGGGGCTGGACCTGCAAGAGACGAATGAGCAGGTCCAGCAGCTCCTCACAGAATTGAGCGGTGTGGCTCAGCTTCTCAAGGAGGGAGAAATAGAATCCATTTTGTCAGACACATCGGCAACCATGGCCACGGCTCGTCGCATTGTTGAGGGCTCGGAGCCGTCTTTGACAGAGTTTCCGTCAGCCCTTTTGGAGGCCTCAAAAAATATCAAGGAACTCACAAAGAGGCTGGATGCCGTGTCTCGCGACCTGCCTGAAGCCTTGGCCAAATTCAGAAGAGTCCTGCACGATGTAGATCATTTGCTCTCCAACCAGCAGGAAGACATAGAACTGACCATTCGCAATATCAGGGCAGCTTCGGAGAACTTCAAGGAGTTGAGTGAAAACGCCAAGAAGTATCCCTCTCAGGTCCTTTTTGGAGAGCCTCCGAGGCGTGTGCACCCGGGAAGAGAATGAGAACGACAGCAGGGGTTTTATTCAATTTCGTGATTTGTAGTTGTGTGATTCTTTGTCTGTTGAACGGATGCGTCAGACTTGAACGGGGATACCCGGCAAAGCGTTACTTTATGATCGATGTTTCCAGGGGGGGTGAGGTTTGTCCTGCCGTTGCAGATGGCACCTTAAAGATCACCACCTTTCCTGTCTCTCCCCAATACGAGGGGAGAGGTTTTGTTTACTACAAAGGTGGCTCCATGTATGAATCAGACTTCTACAACGAGTTCTTCATTTCACCGGGCGCCATGCTGACCGAAGAAGTCCGCCAGTGGGTAGCAGCGTCGGGCCTGTTCCGCCATGTCTCAG
>JASFPF010000177.1:0-4456 GCA_050116135.1 Deltaproteobacteria bacterium
TCTTGCTCTTAGATGAGCCTTCCTTGGGCCTTGCCCCAATTATGGCACACCGGGTATTCAAATCGATTGCCCGGCTGAGGGATGCAGGGATGACAATCCTGTTGGTGGAACAAAATGCCAGGGCTGCACTTCATATCTCTGATCGAGCCTACGTGATGGAGACCGGCAAGATCATCATGGAGGGACCCTCTGAGGAACTGCTAAATCACAAACAGATCAAGCGGGCTTATCTGGGCAAGGGGTATCAGGAGGTGTGGGAGTAAGGCCTTTGCATAACGACTTTGGGCCCACAGGAATGAGTGAAAAGGGGTTGGGCAAAGGTGCTGGATTAAAATGAACGTGGTGAAGGACGAGATGCTATGATGACCATCTGGGATAAATCCCACGAGTGCATGTCGCGCGATGAGTTGGAGCAGCTTCAATTGGAGCGCTTGCAAGCTGCTCTAACCCGCGTGTATCGGAATGTACGTTTTTACAAGAAGTCATTCGATGCCATTGGCTTTGTGCCTGAAGACCTTGATGACCTAGCCTCTTTAGTCCGTCTTCCCTTTACGACCCGTCAGGATCTCAGTCTGGCTTATCCTTATGAGATGTTTGCCGTGCCATTAAGGGAAGTGGTACGAATCCACGGCTCTTCAGGCACTTCAGACAACCCCAGCATCGTGGGATATACGGCAAATGATCTTAAGCACTGGGGCAAGCTGGTTGCCCGGTTGCTGACGGCCGCTGGGGTGACACGAGAGGACGTGGTGCAGATTGCCTTCAATTATGGGCTCTTTACGGGCGCTTTTGGGCTACACTATGGCGCCGAGCAGATTGGTGCCTCAGTGGTGCCATCCTCAGTGGGCAACACTCGACGCCAGGTAAGAATTCTAAAGGATTATAGGACCACGACGCTGGTATGCACACCCAGCTATGCCTTGAGGATCGCTGAGGTCATGGAACAGATGGGCGTTGATCCTAAAACCCTGGCGTTGAAACAAGGTCTCTTTGGCGGGGAGCCGTGGGGCGAGGAGGTTCGCCAGGCCATTGAAGAGAGGCTCTATATCAAGGCCTATGACAACTATGGCCTCAGTGAGGTCATGGGGCCTGGGGTTGCAGGGGAGTGTACCCACAGAGCAGGGATGCATGTTTCTGAAGACCATTTCATAGCCGAGATCATCGACCCAGATACCGGTGAGATGGTTCGAAACGGGGTCACGGGTGAATTGGTTTTGACCACTATGACCAAAGAAGCCTTTCCTGTCATCCGATTTCGGACAGGCGATCTGGCCTCCTTGGATCATTCCCGGTGCTCTTGCGGTCGGACGCTGGCCCGAATATCGAGGATTTCAGATCGTTGCGACGAGATCATCATCGTAAAAGGCGTCAATATATACCCCAAAGGGGTAGGCCCCATACTTGAAGCCGTTACGGGTGTAGCGCCCGCCTATCAGCTCGTTATAGGCCAGGAAAACAATCAGGATTTTCTGGGGATTCGCATTGAGGTTTCTGAGGCCATGTTTTTTGACAAAATGGAAAGCCAGCGCGCCATGGTGGATGTACTGCGCAAGAAGGTTCGAGACACCCTGGGGGTTACACCACGTATCTGGCTCGTAGAGGCGGGATCGATCCGGCGGGATGAGGAGACCTCCCCCATGGTCGTGGACAAAAGAAGAGCTAGGTCATCGTAAGGGGATGATTCCCATGGAGCACAAGGCTGAAAGCGTATACTCTATTACAAGGACCCTTTGCGCAAGCATCTTGCTTGTGCTCCTGATTTGGGGATGTACCAGTCAAGGAGAGAATAACGAGCTTCCCGGTCTTGCCCCCCAGTTCGCCCTAAAAGACCTCAAGGGCCATACCTTGCGCCTCAAAGACCTCAGAGGCCGCGTCGTGCTTTTAAACTTCTTTGCCACCTGGTGCGCACCGTGCCGCCAGGAGATTCCAGATCTTGAGCGGCTTTATAAGCGATTCAATGATCAAGGTTTAGAAATAGTCGGTATCTCCTTGGACATGGAAGGCGCCTCCGTGCTCAATCCCTTTCTCCGATACTACGGGATCACTTACCCCGTTGTGCTTGGAACCAGAGAAGTGGTGGTGGATTACGGTGGCATCAAAGGCATCCCCACCAGCTTTCTCATTGATCGCGATGGCAGGGTCGCCAAACATTTTGTTGGGTTCCGTCCAGTTCAGGTGTTTGAGCAATCTGTGCTGGAACTCTTAGGAAAAAAGGGCTGAGAGAAACCAGGGGGCTAGCCACCGTTCATTCGTCGCCCCTTAGGAAGAAGAGGCAGGACAAGATGTCAAAGGATCAAAGTCAGAAAGACCACGCCCCTGGTGAGTCAGGGCAACCCTACCGGGTGGGCCAAGACCCTGAGGCAGATGCCTGGTACACGGCTTTTTTTATAGAGAATCACCTCGACCATCTTGCGTATCCAGATCAGGTGGCCAGCCCGGAGCAGGTTCGTTTCATGGCCTATACTGAGGAAAATGAGCGGTACTATCCATGCTCAGATCGCATGTTCTGGACCATCATGAAACGGCAGCGCCCTCCATACCTAAAAAAAATGTATGAGGAGGCCTTGCACAAGGTCCTCGACTTGGTGGAACACCAAATCGAGGATGCGTGGGAGAAGGCCTATTTGAAGGCACTGATTCGGACCAAATACCGACACGAAACACGGGACGGAATGATGATTCCATCCCGTCTTGAAAAGCGCCTTCTCAACATCTACCTGAACCGGACTCAGATAGAAGATCCCTGCTTGTGCGAAAAGGCTGAGCGGAACATGCGAGCCTCCCGAGTGCTGAGGTCGGAGACGTTTCAGAAGGCCTTGGACTCTGTTGATGAATCGGTTCTCCTTTCCTCACCGGTGAGCCTTGAGCAAATCAAGGAGCGGGTTGACTATCTCAAGCTGCGTCGCCTCTTTGCCCTTTCAGTGGAAAGGGCCCTGTGGGAATCTGATGCCATGAGCCGTTACGGGGTGGATGACTATCTGAGATTCTTTAGCCGACCTATCACGGGAGACGGTATAGAGCCGCTGTGGCAGTTTCTTGAAGTTCGCAAGGAAAGCGACGCTTCAGCAGGAGCCCAGCCCAAGAAGATCCTTTGGCTTGCCAATGAGGCGGGCGAGGTTATGGTCGATCTTGCCATCATACGATACCTGGCGCGACTTGGGCATAAGATCATCATCGCCTTCAAAGACGGCCCGTTGTTTACGGGGGTTGACTTCTACGATGTCCAGGAAGACGAAGAACTCATCAAGGGCCTGGAAAATGCCCTGTTGATCGAAGCAAAGAAGCTGGGCAAAAACGAGTTGGTCAACATTCTAAAAAGCGACAGATCCATTATGGCCATCTCGGATGGCACCCGTGAAAACCTAAACCTCCTCATCACGTCCACGACTTTTGCACGGGTTTTCAAGGAAGTCGACGGTGTCATCTCCAAGGGGGGCGAGCAGAGGCGTCGTTTCTTCGACACCCACTTTTGCTTCACCCAGGACATTTACAGCATTGCACTGGACGAAAACGGCTCGCCGTCAATCTGGTACAAGGCCAGACACCCTGCGGTCATCAAGTTTACACACAGAGACCTTGAAGAGAAGGCCCAAACCATCATCTCTCAGATGCAGCAGGCCAAAGAGGAGGGCATGACGGTCATGTTTTATAGCGGGATCATTGGTTCTATCCCCGGAAAGGAGGCTGTGGCAAAAAAAATCATGTCTACCTTTGTAGCATTCATCACAGAGCAGTCCGCCAAGACCTTCATCATCAATCCATCGGAGCATTCCGAACTGGGAATGGACGCCGATGATCTCATGTTCATGTGGGAGATTGTTCAACGGAGTGGACTGATCGATATCTGGCGGTTTCAGACCTATGATGATATTCTACAGGCCTTTCGGCTTATGCAGACCAAGGTTCCCCCTGAGTGGGTTGGCAAGGATGCCACGTTCAGCACCGGTTGTACCAAGGAAATGAAGATTGCCCTTGACGTTCAGAAAGAGCACCCCGAAATGCAGGTCATCGGACCCTCTCGGGAGAAGTTCTTAAGGCGAGAGGAATACGGCATCGGCAAGATGTACGATCGCCGGCTAAAAGACATCTGCCTGCCGTAGGGTACCGGCGAGACGCCTGTGCCATTGATCAGATCATGTTTCGGCGTTTTCCTGCTTCTCGTCCTGCGGTTTCACCCACACAATGAATTGCTTGTTAAGGACCAGCACCTCTTTCTTGGGCGCTCCAAAATGCATGGCATCGAATAGAACAATAAAAGGCCTTTCTGATGAAGTGAAGAGATCTGAGATCCTATTTTCGTAACCTAGGTTCACTTTCCCATCGATAACGCTCCCGTCCAAAGTCTTGATACTCACATCCGCGGGTCTTAATACCTTAGATCCATCCATTATCTCCATGTTGATTGCCCCTCCTTTCAGCATTGCAAACTGCCGCTTGAGTCCATCGATTGGGTTAT
>JASFPF010000178.1:0-4432 GCA_050116135.1 Deltaproteobacteria bacterium
GTCAAGACCATAGAAACAAAGATTGTGCTCCTAGCCCTTGCTGCCCTGGTGATCACTGAAGTGGCCATGAGAGTTGCCATCACTGAAGCCGAGCACTCCCCCATGTTCATCCTGGGCGCAGCACGTATCGCACAAGTACTGATTTTTCTAATGATTATCTCGACTTTGGGGAGAGGCCTGTCATCCATAGGGCTGGCTCGAGGCCAAATCCTTACTGGGGCGAGGCGGGGCTTGATCTGGTCGTGTGTTTTCGGAATCTGTGCTTGTCTGGCTTTTGCCGTCCTCTATGCAACGCACATCAACCCCCTCAAGCTGATTAAAACCCAAGTGCCGCCAAGTGCCCAGGGGGTCGTCTTATTTTTTGTGGTCGGAGGCCTGGTGGCACCCGTTGCAGAAGAGGTCTTCTTCCGGGGTATCGTCTATGGTTTCCTAAGACGGTGGGGCGTCCTTTTGGCCCTGATTGGCACCACCGTTATCTTTGTTCTCGCCCATGCCATCAGCTCCAGAATTCCTGTAACCCAGATCGTGGGAGGCCTTGTCTTTGCCGTGGCCTACGAGGTGGAAGGAGACCTCATGGTTCCCATTACCATCCATGTCTTGGGGAACACGGCGATTTTTGCCCTATCCTTGCTGTCCTGATGGGGGTGTCAAAAGACAAGGGGACATGAAGAGGAGAGGACAAATTTTCGCTGTGGTTAATATAGGTTATCTAAATAAACTCCAAAGCCAATAGACCGCTCTGACGCCGGGCCCAGGTTTGACAGCATATAGCTTACCTGATAGGTTGTGTTGCGTTGTTTTTACCGAATAAAGGCTATAGACGCTTTTTTGGGCCACTCCAACCCACGGGAGGAAGCCATGTTCAGATTACTAAGGATCAACACCCGAGAGAAGTCATTTACCTTTGAAGAGCCAAGTAAGGCGCTTACCTCTCTGGGTGGCAGAGCACTGACTTCAAAAATCGTCTTAAAAGAAGTCCCTCCCACGTGTCACCCTTTGAGCAAGGATAACAAACTGATTATCGCGCCCGGACTATTGTCCGGGACTGTGGCAGCCAATTCGGGGCGAATTTCGGTTGGGGCAAAGTCACCCCTGACGGGCGGAATCAAGGAGAGCAACTCCGGCGGACTGGCTTCTCAGAAACTGTCGAGACTCGGCATCAAGGCCATCGTTCTTGAAGACAAGCCAGAAGGTGGCGGCTTTTCTCTCATTGTGATCAATAAGGATACTGTTGAAATCTTGCCCGCAGACGAATACGCGGGCCTTGGCAACAAGGAAACCATGAAGCGGTTGTGGCAAAGGTATGGAAAACGTCAGGGCGTCATCAGCATTGGCCCGGCAGGAGAGCAACGCCTCACCGCAGCCTCGATCCATTTTGCCGACCCAAACGGACGGCCTGGACGTGCGGCAGGACGAGGCGGTTTGGGTGCCGTGATGGGTTCCAAGGGGATCAAGGCCATTGTTATCGATGATAAGGGTGCGGGCAAGATTCCTCTTGTCGATCCCAAGGCCTTTAAAAAGGCCAACCAGCGATGGGTGGAAATCCTTCGATCCCACCCGGTCACGAGTCAGGCCTTGCCGGCATATGGCACCGCCGTTTTGATCAACATCCTCAACGAGGCCGGGGGACTGCCTACCAAGAATTTCCGCACGGGACGTTTCGAACATGCCTCGGCGATCAGTGGTGAGCATATGGCCGAATTGATCGAAGCACGGGGAGGCAAGACCAAGGAGGGTTGTCATCCAGGATGCGTCATTCAATGCTCCAACGTTTACTGTGATAAGGAGGGAAAGGTTCTCACCTCGGGCTTCGAATATGAAACTATTTGGGCCTTGGGCGCCAACACGACGATTAAAGAACTAGACGACGTGGCCAGACTCGATGCCCTGTGCGACGACATCGGCCTTGACACCATTGAGACCGGCTGTGCGCTGGCCGTGGCCATGGATGGCGGCTTGCTCCCTTGGGGAGACGGCAAGGCGGCCATTGATCTTGTTAAGAAGGTCGCCACCGGCGATCCCATTGGGAAAATTATTGGAAACGGCGCAGCTTTTACTGGCCGGGCATTGGGCGTGGATCGGATTCCTGTCGTCAAGGGGCAAGGACTTCCGGCCTATGATCCGAGGGCGGTCAAGGGCGTGGGCGTGACCTACTGCACCTCACCCATGGGCGCCGACCATACGGCCGGCTATGCCGTGGCTCCAAATATCTTAAAAGTTGGTGGCAACATAGATCCATTGAAAAAAGAAGGCAATGTGGACGCGTCAAAGAATCTGCAAGTCGCCACTGCCGCTGTGGACAGCACAGGGCTTTGCCTCTTCGTGGCCTTTGCCGTCTTGGATACGGAAGATGGGGTGCAGACCATCGTGGATCTGTTGAACGCCCAGTATGGTCTGTCGCTTACGCCGAATGACGTGGTCAATCTCGGCATTTCCATACTGAAAGACGAACGGAAGTTTAACACCATGGCCGGTTTTACCAAGGCCCATGACAGGCTCCCTGATTTCTTTAAAGAGCCTTTGCCGCCCCACAACACGACGTGGGATTTGACGGACGACGAGCTGCAAGAGGCCGTGCGGTTCAGCTAGTTTCCATCCATAAATGGCCCTTTTCCGCAATGTCGGCGTCAATCTGCGGGATCGCTTGTGCGACGCACCCCGGTACGCCTCCGTGCAATGCCTTCATTTTCTTGACCTTGCGAAAAATGGCTCATTTCTGAATTGGAAACTGACACCAGTGCCCACCTCCTTCTTGGGCGTTCGTGGATGGGCACTAGTTAGTGTCCTTCTATATCGAAATCCGAAACGGCGATGATGCAAACCTTGCCAAGGATTCTTCGGTCATATATATGCTTTTCTTAGATTTCCGGGTTGTATTAGGACAGCGCTTCTTTTGGCGTGCCCTGGGGAGGGAATTACTGCCCCCTAGTCTGTGAATCTCACCGCCGTGGTGATAAGTGTCATGGTCTATTTCGGTTTCGTCTGTGCAGTCGTTTCAAAACTCATTCTCCTTGTGACCTATAAACTCAAGTTGTGTCCTTGAGGAACTTTTATGTAATTGATTTGCCATGTTAAGAATAGACCGCCTCCGTTTTTCAATCGGCGAACAAATAATACTAGACGACATTTCAGCTAAATTTGAACCCGGCAAGATGCATGGTATCATTGGCCCAAATGGTGCCGGCAAGTCCACGTTGCTTAAGAATATTTGCAGAATATGGGAGCCTCAGACAGGGACTGTTTTTGTTGACGGTCAAGACTACAGACGTATATCGAGGAAGGCCCTGAGCACGATGATCACCATGGTCCCCCAGAATGCAACGATTGCCTTTCCCATCTCAGTCTATGATGTGGTCTCCATGGGACGCCACCCCCATCTCGGACGTTTTCAATCTTTGACAACAAGGGATCGGAACATCATAGAAAAGGCATTAAGCGTTACCCAGACATACGAGCTAAAAGATCGCAATATGAATGAGCTGTCCGGGGGGGAATGTCAACTATCCATCATGGCCCGCGCTTTGGCCACCGAAGCCTCCTTTATGTTACTGGATGAACCGACTTCGGATCTTGATGTCAAACATTCACTGGCGATCATGGGGTTGCTTTGTGACTTAAGACAGGAGGGTAAAACCATCCTGGTGAACATCCATGATCTAAACATGGCCAAGAGGTATTGTGACACCATATCGATTATTCATCAAGGCGAGTTGTTCTTTGTGGGCACCCCGTCTGAGGCATTTTCAGAAGCCAATATCCAACAGGTCTTCGGTGTGAACATGAGCGAGGTACAAGACGATTCCAGGAGCTTCCTGTACTTCTATCCATGAGGCCATCACGGAATAAGAAAAGAGTCATGAAAAAGGCCACCCTCCTTTTCGGCTTTGTCTTCCTTTATCTATTCATATTCCATCCATGGGTCAGCCAATGTGATGAAGATGGATCCCCTAAAACGCCTTTAAATATGGAGACCCTACAGGACAGCTTGAGCTGCGTGAGAGGTGAGACCAAGTTGGATGGGGGCTGGCCCAGGGCTATAGAATACGAACACGAAGTATACCGTTTTCGAAAAGACGCCCTTGATCACAAAAAGAAGACATTCATCATGGCCAGTAAACCCGTGCGCATTATTCCTCATGCTGTTGGGGTGTCTGAGATCTTATGGGCTATTTGTCCTAGAGAAAGACTCATCGCCTTCAATGAATTCTCCGCTGATCCGGAATTTTCCTTTATCGCCAATCTTGTGAAGAAAAGGGGCCCTATTTTTCGGTCCAAACAGCCCGAACTGGTCATCGGCCATCAGCCTGATCTGGTTTTTACTGTCTCTTATTCAGGTGCTGACTTCAAAGAAAAGCTAAAACAGGCCAAGATATCTTACTTCGACCTGGGATACTTTGGCACCATTGAATCCATAAGAAAACAGGCGTTGCTG
>JASFPF010000179.1:0-4422 GCA_050116135.1 Deltaproteobacteria bacterium
ATGGCATTGGGATTGACCCTCGCCACCATGAGCGGATATTCCGCGTGTTCCAGCGGCTGCACACCAGCGAGGAGTATCAGGGTACAGGTGTGGGCCTTGCCATTGTCAAGAAAGCGTCAAGCAAATTGCACGGTTCAGTCCGGCTAGAATCTCAAGCTGGCGAGGGAAGCACGTTTTTTGTTGCCCTTCCAGAGACACAAAAGGAAAAAGAAAGATGAAGAAAGGCTCTTTTGCGGTACTTTTGGCTGAGGACAATGAGCATGATATTGTTGCCACCAAACGGGCTTGGAAGAAACACCACATCGCCAACCCCCTATACATTGTCAAGGACGGGGAGGAGTGTCTAGACTTTCTCCACAAAAGAGGGAAGTACAGCGAACCGGAGACACCCCCCCGACCCGGCATTCTTCTCCTCGACATCAACATGCCAAAGATGGATGGTCTTGCCGTTCTAAAGCACATTAGAGAGGATCGGAAGTTACGTCATTTGCCTGTTGTGATCCTTACCTCATCAAAGGACGAGGAGGATCGACTCAAAAGCTATAATCTGGGTGTCAACGCCTATATCGTGAAGCCGGTGGGGTTCAAGAACTTTTCTGAGGCGGTGAGGACGATTAATCTTTTCTGGGAATTAGTCGACCTTCCGGGCTAAGACGAAGGAGCCAATGAAAGCATCATCGCTTCGCATTCTCCTGGTTGAGGACGACGAGCACGACCGACTGGCCTTCTGCCGTGCCTTAAGTAAGAGTGAAGTCGCCTGTGACATAGCAGAGTGCACGAGAGCCGAGGAAGCCCTGAAACGACTTCATACCGACCTCTCATCGTTCGATCTGGTGGTCGTCGACCATGCCCTTCCAGGCATGTCCGGGCTGGAGCTGTGCAAGGAGCTTCTGGATGAGAATACGCCCCTGCCCTTGGTGATTCTAACTGGAAGAGGGTCGGAGGAGCTTGCCGTCCAAGCGCTCAAGGCTGGGGTTGATGACTACATGATCAAGGATGCCGGTGGGGTCTATTTGGATTTATTGCCGGTGGTACTGCCAGGAGCCGTTCTAAAACATGAAGACCGTCTGGCTCGCGAGCGAGCAGAGGAGGCATTGCGGAAAGCCCATGATGAGCTGGAGCGGCGTGTTGAGGAGCGAACGGCTAAGCTTGCCGAGGCAACAGAGCAATTGAAGCGAGAATTGATCGGGCGCAGGCGGGTGGAGGAATCGCTTCGTCTGAGTGAGGAACGTTTTAGATCGGTTGCACAAACGGCAAGTGACGCCATCATCACGATTGACAGCCGTGGGGAAATCGTTTTTTGGAATCATGCAGCAGAAAACATGTTTGGATATTCAGCGGATGAAACCATGGGAAGGCCGCTCACGTTCTTGATGCCAGAAAGGTTCAGAAAAGGTCATGAAAATGGGTTGAATCGGGTCGTTTCAACGGGACGATCAAACATCATTGGGAGCACGGTTGAAGAGGTTGGACTTAAAAAAAACAAGATAGAGTTCCCTGTAGAACTTTCACTAGCAAGGTGGAAGACAAAAGAGGGCATCTTCTTCACTGGCATCGTCCGCGATATCTCGGCCTGCAAGAGGGCTGAAGAAGAAATCAGGCATCTTTCTCAGCAACTGATCCGGGCTACAGAAGAAGAGAGAAAGAGGCTCGCTCGGGATCTTCACGACGAATTGGGCCAGGCCTTAACCGCCCTACACTTTGGCATGGAGGCCGTGCACAACTCCTTACCAGGGGAACTGAAGGCCCAAGCAACAACGTGTGATGAGTTGCTTGGGCAAGTCGAGGCACTGGGAGACAAAATTAGAAATCTCGCATCCGAACTGCGCCCCGACATGCTCGATGACCTGGGGCTTATTCCCACTTTGAAATGGTACATCAAAGACTTTGTCAAACGCATAGGGGGGCTACAGATCGTTTTTCAGGCCATTGGGGTTAAGAGGCGCCCTGAAGCGGAGATCGAAATCGTGCTGTATCGATTTCTCCAGGAAGCCCTAAACAACATCGCAAAACATGCCAAAGCGAAACACGTCAGTGTCTTATTGACCTACAGCCATCCCAAGCTCATCTTTACCATTAAGGACGACGGTGTTGGCTTTGCACAGGCGGGACCTGTGGAACCTTCTGGGGCAAAGAAACAGGGCATTGGTCTACTGGGTATGCGAGAAAGAATCGGTTCGGTAGGAGGCACCATCGACATTCACTCCAGAAAAAATAAAGGGACCGTGATCAGGGCTGAGCTCCCCTTTTCTTTAAGACAATTAGAGTCGTGAAATGAAAGTCCTCATAGCAGACGATCATGCCATTGTTAGAGAAGGCCTTAAGCAGCTTGTCAATAGCCAGCGAGACATGGAGGTAGTTGGCGAGGCAGGAGATGGCCGGCAAGCCCTTGAGAGAGCCAAATCGCTCCGTCCCGATGTAACACTCCTTGATATTGCCATGCCCAGCCTGAGTGGACTGGAGGCCGTTCGTCTGATCAAAGAGGCTGTACCCGATACCCAAATCGTGGTTCTCTCCATGCACAAGAAAGAGGCCTATGTTCATCAGGCCTTTGCCTCCGGGGCCTTGGCCTACGTGCTCAAGGCATCACCCAGCTCTGATGTGCTGGAAGCCATCAGGACGGCGCACCGTGGAGAATATTTCCTGAGTTCCAAGATAAGAGCCGAGGTTATCGGCCGGTACCTGGAAAGTCGCAAGGAACAACCCGCCGTTCGCGGCTATGACCTCCTCTCCGAGCGGGAACAACAGGTTTTCCGTTTAATGGTCGAAGGGAATTCCACCAACCAGATCGCCGACGTCCTCTGCGTGAGCCCGAAGACCGTGGAAAAGCACCGGGGGAATGTGATGAACAAACTGGGCATCCATGACCTGGTAGGACTGGTGAAATACGCCATCAAGATTGGCATCATCGATCCCGAACTGTGGGAAGATTAGACATCATTTCTTCATAGCCCGCCCATTGATGGGGTTAAACCTCATCAAAAAGTAGGAATTTTCTACCCCTAAATGGGGGCTATCCCTCATTGACCGGCACCCGACTATCTTCTTTAATTCCTTTGCAAACTCGCGTGAGCCCCGTTGTCGGGGCTCACAGGCCACAATCAAGTGACCTGACCTCAGAAAAAGGCCTGCCTGGTGGCTTGTCAACATGCAAGCAATATTATGCTCCTGGTAGTGAGCGGCATGGAGAATAAAGGGCAGACAAGGATTCAGCCATGGGACAGAGGGAAAGGCCGGCAAACGGGCCACTAGGAGCTGAGCGAAGAAAGCACAACCGATTCAAGGTTCAGAACGGGAGTTTTGCCGCGCTTAGCCCTGGATTTAGGGTCCTTGGTCAGATTATAGATATCAGTACTGGTGGACTTGCCTTTCGTTACGTGGCTAGCAAAAAGCGTTCAAAGGAGTCATCTCAGTTGAGCATATTGTTAACCGACGGCAGCTTTTGTTTTGATAACATACCTTTCAAAGCCGTCTGGGACACCTCCATGCCTCGCGAATTCTCTTTTGGTGATATCACATTGCGGCATTGTGGGATGCAATTTGGGAAGCTGACGCACGGCCAGAAACTTGATCTTCAATATTTCATCGGGCGCTGTAGCCTGGGTGAGGGATGTCTCACTTGTTCTGACTGTGTTAGGAGTGAAGTGGGGGGCTGTTAGGCCTTGCTGTCTGTCGGAATACGCCGCAGTGTCGAAAATGGATTTTGTGACCTCAAGAGACCTGGATGGATGAGGACTTAATCATTGGTTTCCAAAACCGCGCCACTCGCCACAATCAGGGCATTGCCAGGTAATGGCATTGCAGCTCATGCCCCACAGGTTTTCGGCCATACACTCGGAACATATTTGAAAACCACAGCGGCAGACCCAGCAAAAGGGCTGTTTCCGGCCGCATAGATGGCACAGGTAGTCTTTTTTTCGCCTTCTTCTACGCCCCTGCCCGCTCTTGGTTTGTCGTGCTTCCATAAAGTTCCGCTGGTTTACGCTACCAAATTCAAATAATATGGTTTTTCTTCCGATTAGTTGATGCAAAGGGTTCGAGGGTTCGAATCCTTATGAACCTACCAACTCTTCTGGAGATCATCCAATAACATAATACCAGATGAAGCATTGTCTATGCCGCCCTTTCCATAGGTCACCGGGGGCGCGTTGTCATAACACCCGATTCATGCTAACAATGACAAACTCGTAAAAAGCTGGTTTATGCGAAACCATCAACACTGATTCTGCCAATCAACGGCCAATCATCATAGCTTATTTCGGCGGATTTTCCTATGGATTCATTCTGGCGTTACAGGTGACACAGGAAGGATTCGTGACTTCAAAAGAAAAGGCCATTTATCTCATCGACGGCAGCAGTTACATATATCGTGCCTACCATGCTGTGCGTCACCTTTCCACTAGCCAGGGCCTGCCCACCAAT
>JASFPF010000180.1:0-4388 GCA_050116135.1 Deltaproteobacteria bacterium
GGGCATCCTCAAGGTAGACCATCCAGACATTGAGGCCTTTATCAACAGCAAGACTGAGTTGGCTAAGCTGAACAACTTTAATATCTCAGTCGCCCTCACCTCTTCTTTTATGGAGGTTCTGGCTGCTGACAAAGATTATGACTTAATTAACCCGAGGAACCAGAAGATTGTCAGGCGGGTCTCAGCGAAAAGCATTTTTGACCAGATCGTGAAGGCTGCCTGGCGAAACGGAGAACCGGGCATCATTTTTCTGGACCATATCAACCAGGCGAACCCCACCCCGCAGCTTGGTGAGATAGAGGCGACAAACCCTTGCGGTGAGCAACCGCTCCTTCCGTATGAATCGTGCAACCTGGGCTCGATAAATCTTGCCAAGGTGGTAAAAGACGGCAAACTCGACAAGACCAAACTCAGGCGCAGCGTTCACAGTGCGGTTCACTTTCTTGATAACGTGATCGAGGTCAACAAATACCCCCTGCCCCAGATTGAAACCATGACCAGAAAGATCCGAAAAATTGGGCTGGGTGTCATGGGGTTTGCCGACATGCTGGTTAGGCTGGGTACGGCCTATAATACCAACGCGGCCGTGCGGCGAGCTGAGCAGGTGATGGCCTTTGTTTCGCGCGAAGCCAGGAAGGCATCAACCAAGTTGGCCAAGAAGCGGGGCAATTTTCCTGCCTATGAAGGCAGCATCTTCGACAATCCAAAGACCCCGTATATGCGCAATGCCACCACAACGACCATTGCTCCAACAGGCACCATCAGTATCATCGCGAGTTGTTCGAGCGGTGTGGAGCCTATCTTTGCAGTGGCTTATGAACGCAGGGTCCTGGATGGGGAGACCTTGTTCGAAGTTCATCCCTTATTCAAGGATATGGCCAAGAAAAACGGTTTTTACAGCGAAAAACTGGTTGAGGAGATCGCCCAGACCGGCTCCATTCAGCATATGACGCAAATTCCTGAAAAGATAAGGCGTCTTTTTGTGACCGCTCACGACATAGCGCCGGCGTGGCACATCCGCATACAAGCAGCGTTTCAAAAATACACGGACAATGCCGTGTCTAAGACGGTAAATTTTTCCCGGGACGCCGCCCCTGAGGATATAGAAAAGGTTTACAAGCTGGCCCACGAAAGTGGCTGCAAGGGTGTGACCATTTATCGTTATGGAAGCCGAGGTCAACAGGTGCTGAACATCGGCAAGGACCAAGACAGGGGAGCGGCCATTTTGCCAAGGACACGGCCCGTGCAGACGAAGGGACTCACAGAGCGCATCAATACGGGTTGCGGGAAACTCTACGTCACCATCAATGAAGACCAAGAGGGGATCTGTGAAGTCTTTGCCCAGATGGGAAAAACCGGGGGGTGTGCCTCTTCCCAGATCGAGGCTGCCGGCCGCCTCATATCATTGGCCTTGCGGAGTGGGGTCAAGGTGGAAGCCATTATCAAACAGCTCACCGGCATCCGCTGTCCGTCACCCATCTGGCAAAATGGGGGAATGGTTCTTTCCTGTCCTGATGCCATCTCCCAAGTTATTAAACACTACATGCATATTGATGCAGCAGACATGCCGGCCATGATGGGTGCCTGCCCGGATTGTGGCAGCGCCTTGGAGCACGAGGGAGGCTGTCTGGTGTGTCGGGCCTGCGGGTTTTCCAGGTGCAGCTAATTTCCATCTATTCTGAATCGGAAACTGACCCCTGTGCCCATTTGATTGGATAATGTCTCGTGGATGGATGCAAGGGACGAAGAAGACTTCAGTTTGTCCCTCCTTCAGAGGGCTGGCCCTTGTCTTCTACGTCAGCATTAAAGGTCTCAACCTCTCCATTGAATGCCGTCCTTCTCTTTTCGTAATCGTTGATCCGTGAGTTAAAGTCTCTCACCTTCTCCACAAGGTTTCTCCTCATGGCCGGCGTCATGGGTCTCTTTGCTGCTTCATCCAGTTGTTTTCTCTCCTCCATGAGCGCCTGATATTCTTGTTCCAAGGCAGTGCCGGTTTCTTTCAATCTTTTCTCCAGCGTCTTTGTTTCGTCTTCTCCCACCGCTGGGGCTATTTGGGGGGGGCTCAGCACTGCCGGCTCTCTCACAGCCGCCTCACGGCTCTCCTCCTCCGGTGTGGTTATTTGAGTCTCTTCCTCTAAGCTTGATCTGTGAGACACGTCCTCGTATTGGCTGACATGAGACCGCTGATCGGCAGGGATGTTGGCGATATCATCGGTGTAGTGCGTCTTACCTTCTTGGTCCACGTATCTGTAAAACTCGGCTGCAGCAAATCCTGGCAGGGCAATCAAGGTGAGCACGATGATCGATTCCCTGAGCTTCATGATTCTTTTCTCCTCTATATGAAGTACTTAATGACAACAAATCCTAAAATCAATAATATCACAAAAACAATCGCCAGGGTATTGAAATACCGCTCAATAAACGATTGAATCTTGGGCCCAAATAGATAAATGAGGCCACCTACCAAGAAAAATCGAGCTGATCTGGAAACCGCAGAGGCAACGAGAAAAACCACGAAGTTGATCCGAAAAGCCCCGGCTGTAATGGTGAAAACCTTATAGGGAATCGGAGTCAGCCCAGCAATCCCCACCGCCCAGGCGTCGTATGTCACATAAAGCTGGCGGATATATTCATAGTTGTCCTGCAATCCATAGAACCCGATGATCCCATCGCCCAGACTGACCATGAACTGCCATCCGATGAGATAGCCCAAACACCCGCCTAGTAGAGAGCCTCCAGAGCAAACCAAGGCATATTTGAAGGCTTTTTTGGGCAAGGCGACGGACAAAGCGATCAAGAGAACGTCAGGAGGAATCGGGAAGAAGGATGATTCGCAAAAGGCCAAAAGAAACAATGCCCACGTTCCATAAGGCGTTTTGGCCCAATGTAGGACCCAGTCGTAGAGCCTCCTCAGCACGGCGCCTATGCTTCCCTCCAGCCATGATTCCCTACCAGTTTGACGAATCGACAGCCCCCTAAGTCGACCTGGTGGATCCCGTCTTCGTGCTTCACGATCTTGAGGAGTGACTGGGAGAACCGATTCCCCACCGGGATGACCAGGCGGCCTCCCACTTCTAACTGCTTCACAAGGGTCTCTGGCACCTTTGGGGCGCCGGCTGTCACGATAATAGCCTCAAAGGGACCTTCCTCTGGCCAACCCAGGGTGCCATCAGAACACTTGGCAACCACATTATGGTAATTGAGCTGGTCAAGCATCTGGCGCACTTTGATAAATAACTGGCGCACCCTTTCAATCGTATAGACCCGGTAGACCAGTTCAGCCAAGATGGCTGTCTGGTAACCAGAGCCGGTGCCAATCTCAAGAACGCGATCATCTTGGGTCAATTCCAGAGCTTGAGTCATCTCAGCGACAATATATGGCTGGGATATGGTCTGGCCTTCGCCGATAGGAAGGGGAAAATCTCCGTAGGCCTGGTCCTGAAGGGCTTCACTTACAAAAAGGTGACGAGGCACCTTCCGCATCGCCGCCAGCAGCCGCTGGTCGTGGATACCACGGCCCTCAATTTGCGTACTCACCATTTTTTCCCGGAGGCGTGTAAACTTCATAGCGACATGGCCGATGAACGACCTTCTTTTAGAAGCCCTCAAAGACGACCCGATTGGGCTTGCGTTTCGGGGCAGGGGGAGATTCATCAGGATAGCCCATAGGAATGACGGCCACCAGTGTCTTGTCGTGAATCCCAAGAAACTCATTGATCTCTTTGGCCACATGCACTGGGCCCGTCATCCAGCAGGCACCCAATCCATCGGCGTGGGCTGCCAACAAGAGGTTCTGAATGGCTGCGGCCACGGTTTGGACGCTTGTTTCGGGTCTTTCTTTGGTAGGCTCATAGTAGGCAAAGACAAGGACCGGGGCGCCGCCGAGCCGCTTGAAGAATTTCCTGGTAAAGGCCAGGACCTCCGGCTTCTCAGCAAATACCTCCTTGAGGACCGGCTCGATATGATGATAACCGCTGCTTACTATCTCAACCAGACCTTCTTTCCGCTCGCCTGTCATCACCACAAAATACCAGTTTTGACGGTTCATACCAGATGGCGCCCACGTGGCCATTTCAAGGATCCTCTCAAGAACGTCTATGGGGACCGGATCAGGCCTAAACTTTCGGACACTTCTGCGGCCCTTTATGGCTTCATATAGATCCATGGTTAAACCCTAAATCCTTTCTGAAAAGCAAAAAAAACCTATCAGAACGAGGAGTTGGAGTCAAGGAAAAGCATTTTTTGGGTTTACCCGAAACCACGGTTATGATATCGATCATACACGATCTTGAAGCCCTTCTTGGTCCATTCTGTCATCCTGCAGGGCCGTCTTGTCCGAGTTAGGAGGCCAACATGTCATTCATAGAAAACCTGAAAAAAAAGATCCT
>JASFPF010000181.1:0-4379 GCA_050116135.1 Deltaproteobacteria bacterium
AAAGCAGCCTTGGAGCAAGGAAGGCAAAGAGAAGGCAGTCGCACCCAGCAAAGATGGGCCCGGGCCTTTTCTGGCCCGAGGCACGCCATTCGGAAAGCCCAAGAAATGAATGGCAGGCTGCTCGGTGGCACAGAAATCGAAATTGTCTCAGTCTCTGACACTCATGCTCTGGTCCGATTCCACTGGTCTAAGGATCTTCCCCTGACCCGTGATTTTTGTCTGTTCGCCAAGGGGATATACCAGGCCATACCTACCACGTTTCATCTTTCCCCGGCGAGACTGTGGGAAAGAGTCTGCTTTTTTCAAGGGGGGCCTTACTGCGAATACGAAATGTGGTGGGATAAGAAGCCTTCGCCCACGATTTCTCGCCTGATGCCTGCATTTCGAAAAAGGGTGTCTCGGTCGCCGGAAAGTCGGAAAGGAAAAGGCGCAAACCAAACCAGTATCCCGAATGAGGAGGCCACAAGTCTTCCTGAGAGCCCCTCAAAGAAGGTTATTGACCAGAATCATATGGTGAGTCCGCCTGCCAGCTCTGACGCTCAAGAAAAGGCCACACATGTTATGGGTACTGATCAACCCATAACCGAGAAAGGCCCATCCGAGGCCCCCACAACGCTTCAAAGCCCAGCAGCCGTCATCTCTCAAAAATTGAACAACCTTTTCACTGGCATTCAGGAACGTCTCTCCCTGACGCTCATGGATATGGACCCTCGCCATTCTCATTTTGAACACCTTAAGGGCATAGAGGAGATGATTCAACAGGGGACGAAGCTGACCAAACCCCTCTCGGGAGTTCCCAGTGAAAGCCAGGATCAGATCGAGGTGGGTCATCTAAAACAGAAGCCAAGGACTAAAGAACAAGGATGGCCTAGAGAGATCATGCCGGCAGCAGAGACGGTCCTTTTAGTCGATGATGAAGATATGCTCGTTGATATTGGCCGGCAGATGCTCAAAGCGCTGGGTTACCAAGTGATGGTAGCAAGAACGGGTGGAGAGGCAGTGGAGATCTACGAGAAAAACCGGGACAGGATAGACATGGTCATGCTTGATATGATCATGCCGGACATGGGCGGCGCGCAGGTCTGTGATCGAATGAAGGAGGTCAACCCCGATCTTAAGATTCTGGTTTCAAGCGGATACGCCATAGAGGGTGAGGCCCAACGGACCCTGGCAAAGGGGTGCCATGGCTTCATACAGAAGCCCTTTTCCCTTAAGCAGCTTTCAGAGAAAATCCGGGGCATCCTGGATAGTCATTCATAGATTCGGCAGTGAAGGGATTAAAAATCCCTAAATCTCTGAGATGGCGGGCGCCCTTCTTTGTCCCACCCCCGGAGGCGGTAGTAATCAGCAACCATCTCATTGAGTTCAGCCTCGTGGATATGGTGCCCGGTTTTCAGGGCCTCCTTGTAGAGCCGTGCGGGTAGCCTGTCGTCTTTTCGCGTTAACCCCTCTTGCAGGTTGAAGTTGCGCACCCTGTCCGACACATGGGCGCTGATGGCCGCCAGGCTGGCCTGGTCGGTCTTAAGGCCTGTGGTTCCCCGCACCATCTCGCCCAGAACCTCCCACGGGTAAAGGTCCCGATAGAAACGGCACAGGATCAGGGTATCAAACAGGGTGAGGCGGTCCTCAAAGTCCACAAACATGGCCGCCTTGCCTTTAATGGTCCCTGGATCGATCATGCCGGAGAGTTCAGGCTTGTAAAAGGTCGCCCTCAGATGGCAAGCGCCTCTGTCTGAGGTGGCATAGCCTAGCCCCACCCCTTTGAGGACCCTCGGGTCATAGCCTGCAGGTTCAAGGCCCTTGACGTGAATCGCCATCTCTTCCAGGCCCCACGCTTTGGCAGCCGTCCTGATACCCCCCGCCAAAAGGTCGCCGATGCCCTGCCGAAAGGCGATCTTTCTTAAAAGCCTGGCAATGGCATCCACGTCTCCGTAATCCATGGGGACGTCAATTTTTCCTCGACGGGATGCCTCTATGGCAAGGCCGCAAAGATTGCCAGCACTGATGGTATCTATGCCAAGCCGGTCACAGATGTCATTTAAGTAGACGATCTCCTCAATACTGTCGATGGCGCAAAGCCCACCAAAGGCGTAGATGGTCTCATATTCCGGCCCTTCAAGCTTGAGGCCGGCATGTCGTCCTTGCCTGACGGTGCTCATGCGGCCGCAAGCCATGAAACACTTAAGACAGGCTCTCGGCTTGACTTCACACCGGCTGTGAAGGGCATCAGCACTAATAGACGGCCATTGGTCATAGGTCCCTTCTGACCAGTAGCGGGTGGGAAAGCCGCCTGCCTCGTTCATGATTTTGACCATCATGGGCGTGCCCATCTTCTTGTAGGCGGCCACTTGTGGGTGCGCCTTGGCGTCTTTGGCCATCTGTTTAGCCAATACGCTCATGGCCTTTGTGTCAGCTAGCTCTCGACGACAATTTCCCTGAAACACGATGGCCTTAAGCCTTTTGCTCCCCATGACAGCGCCCGCACCGGTGCGGCCCGCCGAGCGCCAGTAGTCATTTTCTATGACGGAAAAACAGACCTGATTCTCTCCAGCCGGGCCGATCACCACGGCACCGGTGCGAAGCCCTTGCTGATCCTTTTTTCTCCATTTTTTAACCACTTCATCCTCGGTTTGGTGGGTATCCTTCCCCCACAGATCACCCGCCTCATAAAACACGACCCCTTCTGGGTGCACCACCAGCACCGAGGGCTTCTTGCTTTGCCCTTTGATGATGATCCCATCGTATCCTGCGGCGTCCATGGCTTCAGGCACACGGCCCCCGGCATAGGATTCGGAATAGAAGCCGGTTTGCGGAGATTTGGTGAAAACGCCGTACCGGGAAGACCCCCAAATGAGGCTCCCGCACACAGGTCCGGTGGCGAAAATCAAGTGATTTTCTGGACTGAAAGGATCGACCCCGGGACGGTTCAGCTTGGCAAGGAGGTAAGATGCGAGGCCCTTACCTCCTAAAAATGTCTCAAGGACCTCGTCTGCGATCGCTTCAACATGAAAGCTGTGATCCGTCAGGTTCACCTTCAGGATCCGGCCGTAAAACCCTTTCATGGCCTATCCTCATCCCTTACCAGGGGTCTTTCAAGGATCTCATACTTGCGATCATCCATGGGAAATCTTTCCTAGTAGTGGTCTCCCAGCATGTGAGCGTTTCCTATGTGGGTTCGGCGAATGCCAGCGCTGCGGGCGACTTCTTGGCACCGCAGGGCATGCTTTCGCGACGTGGTCGGCAAATCGTTTAGGTAAAACTGGGGATAGAAGGCCAAAAGGCTGTATGGGATATCCGGGTTCAGAGAGCTAAGATACCGTGCTATGGCATCGACCTCGGCTTCATCCACATACCCGGGCACCAAAAGGGTGCTGGCCACCAAAAAGGGAGGTTCTGCCCGCTGGAACGTCCACTGGCTCAAGGTCTGGAAGTTTTCTAAGGTCTTTTTATTTGTGACTCCGCACAAGGCCTTGTGAAGCCTTTCGTCCCACGCCTTTAAATCAAACTTGATGCAGCCTCCGGATTTGAAGGAGACCTCGGCCATCATGTTGAGATAGGGCTGACCCATGGCGCCGTTGGTTTCCCAGCATATCCTGAGGATGCGATCGGCATGGTTCCTTAGCGCCACCTTGGCCGCTTTTAGGGCATGAAGGACATGGGGCCCGGGGTCTCCCCCAAAGTAGCAAATGCAACTCGTCGTTTCATCGACGGCTGATGCTAGATTTCTGGCGTGGAGATGCTTACGGGTAAAGGTCTTTTCCTTGAAGTGGTAGTTCTGGCAGTAAAGACAGTTAAAGGAACAGGCATGGTAGAAGACAGCCAGGTTCTTGTATCCGTATTCTGGACTTTTTGTATAGGCATAACGAGGATATCCACAGCCCGTGCCCGCAGGGCACACAAAACTGGCCACACAATTAGTTGGCAGGGGGTCATCGTAAAAGGAGAGTTTTCCCTCGTGGGGCCGGCCTCCCTTCAACTTCCCGTCCCTGACATGACGGAGACCGCAAAAACCTGTCCCGCCTTCTGGGATCTGGCATCTGTTAACACAAAGAGGACAGCTAATACCCTGTGGATCTCGGGGAGGCTTCACCGGAAGGCCGTAAGTCTTGCGGCTTCTGGCATGCGTCTTGGCAATCTCCGGCCAGACCTCAGAAAAATGCCCGCGGATGCAGTTGGCACAAAAGCCGATAACATCGGAGATGGTTTTTTCGGACCTGTCACAATAGCGGCAAGTGCCCATGGCCCTTTAAGCCCATCGTCGCCCTTATTCTGCTTCAATCTCGGCGATGTCCAGCTCTTTTCCAGAGACAATCTCGGCTGCGATCCCACCACACTGCGGACAGAGAAACATGGCGCTATCCACATCGAATTCGATGTCA
>JASFPF010000182.1:0-4370 GCA_050116135.1 Deltaproteobacteria bacterium
GACACCGTCGATCCGAACCCGCACGCGAAACTTGTTCCGGTCAGGCTCAATATGAATATCACTCACCCCATCGCGGATGGCTTTGAGGAGAATCCTGTTGGTCAGATTGATGACCGGGCTCCCCTCAGCCATTTCCGCGATCTCTTCAATATCCCTCTCAGAGGCGTCCGGCACAAGGTCGAGGGCCGCCTCATCGACATCAGCCATAAGATCGTCCATGCCCACTTCTTTATCGTAGTGGGTACGGATGGCCTCCATGATATCGTCGGTACGACATAGGACAGGCTGGACCTGGAGGTTGGTGATCTTGGCCACTTCATCAAACACAAAGAGGGCATGGGCGTCAGCCGTTGCCAGGGTCAAGGTATCGTGAACGCGGAACATGGGAATAACCTGAAACTGGAGGGCCTTTTCCCTGGGCAAAACGCGGACGATCCGGGGGTCGACCAAGCCTTTGCGGAGCCACACATGGGGGATCCCGAGCTGTTCCCCGAGGCTAAAGGCCAGCTCTTCTTTGGACAGGATCCCGTTTTCTACCAAGATGTCGCCTAATCGCTTGGACGTCTGTTTCTGAAAACGGAGAAACTCAGCCAGCTGTTCTGGCGTTAACCGGCCCTGGCTGACCAGGATCTCTCCGATTCGTTTTCTTTTTGGAACAGGAGCTCTCTTCATTGTGAGAAACAAAGTCCTTTGGGTGTGGTCACGGTTCTGCAGTTATGTCGCCAACAGCGACGCCGAGTGGGAAAAATTCGAAATTCTAAATCCGAAGCACGAAACAATATCAAATGACCAAAATCCAAATGACCAAAACTCCTTGTTATGGTTGATGCTGAGGAGTTGCTTGTTTGTGCGCTGAGTTTCTGTCATTGAAGCATTCGAATTTAGGATTTGTTTCGAATTTCGTGCTTCGTGCTTCGAGTTTCTGCATTTGATCATCTACCAGGCCCCGCGTCCCTGGGCCGTCCTTGCTCAGAGTGTCATCCTGTTGGCAGCGATTGTTTACACGCCGTGCCTTATGGCTTCGTGAATGTCTGTGTAAACATGAAAATCACTGATGAGGCGTGTTGCGACCAGGATGTCCTTGCAAGTGTCATTCAGGGCAATGATCTTCAATATGCCGCCCCGGGTCCGGAGCTTTTTGTGGGTTTCGACCAACAGCTCCAGGCCAGCACTGTCTATGAAAGACACCGCCTTGCAGTCGAGGATGATCTCCGTTTTCTGTTGGCTCATAGCCTGGCTGAACAGGACCTCGACTTGTTTGCAGTTCTGATGGGCCAGAGATTCTTTTGGGGTCAGGATGGTTCTAGCACCCGTCCCCGTCTTGGGTGGGTTGATTTCCACAACCTTATTCGTCATGGCTTGTCTCAAACTCCGCCTTGAGGGTCGTTTCAAAGACTTCCTTAAATGCCTTCACGACCTTTGGATCCAGCTGGGTTCCGGCGACCTCTTTGATGACAGCCAAGGCTTTTTCCGCAGCCTTGGCAGGTCGATAGGCCCGGTTCGATGTGATGGCATCAAAGGTGTCTGCTACAGCGATGATTCGGGCCAAGAAGGGGATCTCTTCACCCTTCAACCCATGGGGGTAGCCCTTTCCATCAACGCGTTCATGATGATGGAGAATCCCCGGCAGGCAGCTGGCCAGTTGTTCAAGAGGCGCTAATATATCGTGACCTTTCTTGGAGTGGCCCTTGATGACGTTAAACTCTTCTTCGTTCAACCCGGCTGGTTTGTTCAAAATACTTCCTGGAACGCCGATCTTCCCGATATCGTGCAAGATGGAGGCCCAGTTGAGGATGTCTTGTTGGGTTTTGTCGAGCTGGAGTCGCTCTGCCATGAGCATGGCATACCGGTTTACCCGTTCTGAGTGGCCTCGCGTGTAAACGTCCTTGGCCTCAATAGCGAAGACCAAGGACTTGACCATGTTGATGACGAATTTTTCCAATTCGTGATAAAGGTCTACATTGGCCAGGAGGGCGGAGATCTGCTTGGCCATGGATTGCAGGAGCCTCAATTCACTCTGTCGAAAGTGTTCCTCCAATTTGAATGACACAAGCCCGAGCCATCCATCGAAGGTCGCGTCGTGTGCCACCCTGACCGCCAGGAAACGATAGGGCTCGGGATGCAGTTCCCTGTAGCCCGGCATTGTAGAGGAGTCATTCACGATGAAATAATCTTGCTCCAGGGAGGGGGCTTGTGCCGGGATCGACTGGATGAGGTTATGGGCAAAGGCCTCCTGATCGGAAACTCTCTCCTGGAGTTCTCTTCCGGCCACAATGGCGTTGTATTCCTCTCGGTCAGGCAGCTCTATAAAGGCCAGGTCAACCCTCAGGGTTTCTTGAAGCTCTTTGACCAGGGCTTTCAGCATCTCCTCGGAAAACTGCAGAGACCTCATGTGGGTTGAAATCCTGGCGTAAAGGGACAAATCCTCAAAACTCAGGGAGAGTTCTTCGGCCACTGCTTCGATTTCGTTGCGGTTTGCCCATGTTTCTCCCGCCAAGCCGGCCAGGTGTGTCAGAAACGGCTTCATTCGTTTGTCATCATAGATTCGGGGCTGAGGGCTATCTTCCGACCTTCCTACCAAGTGAGCGTTGTGCCCAGAGGCAATGAGGGAGCCGATGACTTCCTGCCCGTAGTTGATGGGCATGCCAAACATGGGTGCTTGCCCATTATGGGAATTGCTCTGATAGATGGCCTGGTTCATGACCTTGGCTGAAAAGGCCTGCTGTTCTGTGAGGTGGGATCCTTTGGCCCCGTTGTCTGATGCATACACGAGCCCGTCGGCATCCCAGATCTGAAAATCCAAGGGGATAAGGGAAGAAAGGCTGGAAAGAAAGCCATGCAATTGGTCCATGCGTCTCATGACTCGCTCCTGCGGAAGTATTCGTCAATACAGCCCAGCAGACGCGTCGGGCTGAAAGGTTTTTCCATGAGTTCGGTGTCCTGCATTTCCTTGACCCAATTTCGGTCATTAGGCGATATGCGGTTCGTCATCACAATGGTCAGAAAAGGGCGCTGTTTCTTGAGATGGTTCGTCTGTTTGCAGAGGGTCTCTCCATCCAGCTTGGGCATCATGATGTCTGTAACAATGGCGTCGGGGCGTTCAGAGTCGATCATTTGAAGCCCTTCCTCCCCGTTCATAGCCATGACGACATCGTATCCCCGTTTTCTCAACTTGAGTTCAACCACACGTCTGATCTGCGCGTCATCATCAATGACCAGGACCTTCTTATTGTTTCCCAAGTTGATAATCCTCCCTTGGCAATCTGATACTGAAATGCGTTCCTTGGCCTGGTGTGCTTTGAACCTCGATGTGTCCGCCGTGGAGGCGGACGATTTCTGAGGTCATGGCAAGGCCCAACCCGCTGCCGGTTTGCTCGCTGACATTGGGATCCGAAGATCGATAGAATGAATCAAAGATGTGGTTAAGATCCTCCTCGGAAATGCCATAGCCCTGATCGATGACGTCAAAGACGGTCGTATGATCTGCTTCGCGCAGGGAGAACGTGATGGTGCTGTCGTCCGGGCTGTACTTCACGGCATTACCCAGGATATTGATCATGGCCACCTTGAGCAGCTCCTTATCTCCAACGAGAGAAGGCCATTTGTCCGGCAACTTTTTCTCAACGGCAATGTGTTTTTTCTGGGCAGGTGCCTCAATGGCGGCCACACAATCCTTGACAAATGCATCGGTTTTGATGAGCCCCCGGTCTATGGTTAAGCTCCCCATCTCGATTTTGGACATATTCAATAGGTTTTCAATCAGGCGGGCCAAACGATCGGTCTCTTGGTTAATGGTGTTATAGAATTCCTTTTGGGTCTCAAGGTCACGGATTTCGCCGTCCATGAGCATCTCATTGTAAGACTTAATCGTGGTTAAAGGCGCCCGCAATTCATGGGCGACGTGGGCCACAAATTCGTGTTTCGCCCTATCAACAGACTTCTGAGTCGTGACGTTCTTCACAGAAATCACCTTGCCGGTGATGGACCCGTCCTTATCAGACAAATAGGACAAGGCCACTTGAAATGTTTCTCCAGGAGCCACAGCAGGGAAGGTGGTTTCAATATGGCGCTGCGTGGCTGCTTGATTCACCCCTTCTTGCTGGGCCACAAAGGTAAGGATGGCTTCGTGGTCCAAAACCTCGCTTAATGGTCGGTTGACTACGTCGCCCAGTTCCTTGTTTACCAGGTTCAGCATGTGGGCATTCATATGCGTGACGTTTTCCTGGGTGTCCGTGATGGTGATGCCGTATTGCACGGCATCCAAGATTTGGGTGATCTGCTTTTTCTCGTAGCAGACAACACCTTTCTTGGCCTCCAATGCGATATTGGCTGTTTCAAGCTCCTTGTACTTTTTTCTGAGGAGACCCAAT
>JASFPF010000183.1:0-4362 GCA_050116135.1 Deltaproteobacteria bacterium
TTTTTTTCGGGAGCTCATGTGAACCCCGCGGATCAGCCAATGAAAAGGACTTCAAATCGTTTAAGGAACGAAAAGAGCCCTTATCTTCTCCAGCATGCTGAAAACCCGGTGAACTGGTATCCCTGGGGTGATGATGCCTTTCAAAAAGCGAAGAAAGAGGACAGACCGATCTTTCTTTCCATCGGGTATGCCACGTGTCACTGGTGCCATGTCATGGCACACGAGTCCTTTGAAGACAACGAGGTGGCTGGGCTTTTGAAAAAGTATTTTATCGCCATCAAGGTCGACCGTGAAGAGCGGCCGGATGTGGACAAGATCTACATGTCTGTGTGCCAGGCCTTGACCGGGCATGGGGGATGGCCCCTTTCCATTTTCATGACACCCGAAGGAAAGCCCTTCTTCGCCGGGACCTACTTTCCAAAGTCTGGCCGGCTAGGGATGCCAGGTTTTGTCGATATCCTTCAACAAATCGCTGCCATGTGGCAAGAGGACCGGGCGAGCATCCTGAAGTCGAGCGAGGCCATCACGGCCGCCATTCAGCCCAGGTCCGGTTCGGATTCGTCGGTTGATGCCGTCAGCAAAGAAACCCTGCAAAAGGGATATAGGCAGCTGGCAAAGGTCTTTGATCCGAGCTGGGGAGGATTTGGCGCTGCACCTAAATTTCCAACCCCGCACCACCTGACCTTTCTCCTGAGATGGCACAAGCGGAGCGGTGCTTCCAAGGGATTGGAAATGGTGGAAAAGACCTTAACCGCTATGAGAATGGGGGGCATCTTTGACCAGATCGGTTTTGGCTTCCATCGCTATTCAGTGGATAAGGCGTGGTTGGTCCCGCACTTTGAAAAGATGCTCTACGATCAGGCCTTGCTGGCCATGGCTTACACAGAGGCTTATCAGGCGACAGGTCAATTGGAATTTGCCCGAGTGGCCCGCGAGGTGTTTTCCTATGTGATGCGGGATATGATGTCCACGGATGGCGGTTTCTATTCGGCAGAAGATGCAGACAGTGAAGGCAAAGAGGGTCTTTTTTATCTTTGGACGCCTCAAGAAGTTGAGAAACATTTGGGGAAAGACTTAGGAAGTCTTTTCTGCCGCTTCTATGATATCACCGAGGCCGGCAATTTTGAAGAAGGCCGCAGCATTGCCCATATGCCTGTGTCTTTCGAAGTCTTTGCAGCACAAGAGGCCGTGGATCCTGCAAGGCTTGACAGGCTTCTCACAAATGCCAGGGACAGGCTCTTTGGTGTCCGCGAGAAGCGGATTCACCCCCTTAAGGACGACAAGATCCTGACCTCCTGGAACGGCCTGATGATCGCTGCGCTTGCCAAGGCAGACCAAGTCCTTGGCGATCAAGCGTATGGGCAGGCGGCCCGACGGGCTGCGGCGTTCATCTTGAAACATCTCAAGACCGCACAGGGGAGGCTTCTGCGTCGATACAGGCAAGGGGAGGTGGCCCATCCAGGATACCTGGATGATTATGCCTTCTTGGTCTGGGGGCTTATCGAGTTGTATGAAGCGACTTTTGACATTTTCTATCTTGAGGAGGCTGTGGGTCTGAATGAAAGGATGATAGACATTTTCTGGGATAAAGAGGGGGGCGGGCTTTGTTTCACAGGCAAGGGCAACGAACCCCTGATCACAAGAAGTAAAGAGATCTACGATGGCGCCTTGCCTTCGGGGAACTCGGTTGCGGCCCTAAATTGCTTGCGCTTGGCGCGGCTTACCGGTAACGTTGATTTAGAAAAAAGGGCTGAGCAATTGACCGGGGCTTTTGCCGCACAGATTGTGGATCAACCGATCGCTTATACGCAGCTACTGGTGGCCCTTGATTTCATGATCGGCCCCAGTCAGGAGATTGTGGTTGCCGGAGACCCTGCCCTGGAGACCACCCGGGCCATGCTCGAGGCTGTTCGGAGGAGATTTATGCCGAACAAGGTCTTGTTGCTTCGACCTCCAGGCGTCGAGGGCAAGAGAGTCACGGCCCTGTCTCCCTTTGTAGAAGGCATGGCTCCCATAGATCGCCAACCCACGGTTTACATCTGCGAGCAATATGCCTGCCAGGCACCCATAAGGGACGTGGGTGAGCTGGCGACAGCGCTTCGTTGATGCTGTGTGAGGGGTCCTGGATAAAGATTGCTGGGCTCGGTTCGGATGAGGCAGGGGGGCGGTTCCGGCCCCAGTGCATATTCATTCACCGAAGAGAGGAGACTGCTCATGAATAAACAAGAGTTGATTGACAAATTGAATAAGGACCTTGCCGATGAACATGCGGCCATCATACGCTATCTCGTTCACGGCTGGATGGAAGGCGAAGATACACCCTTGGGTTCGAGTCTCATCTCCATTTCAAGGGAGGAGATGTGGCATATGCACTGGTTGGGCATGATTATAGGCGAATTGGGGGGCGAGCCGAACTTTACGCCTGCCCCATACCCCTATGATCCAACCAGCCGGGCAACCATGCTCAAATCCTACATCGAATATGAGGAGAATTTGATCCCTCATTACAATGGAGAAGCGGAGCAGGTAGATGATCCCCACATCAGGCGGGTCCTTGAGAGGGAAGCCTGGGAATCGGCCATCCATGCCAGGAAGTTTCAAAGAAAACTGGGCAAACTCAGTCCGGAAGAGGCAGGGGGCTTGCCAGGGGAAGCCAGTGAGTTGCCCAAGGCACTGCTGGACACGCTGCAAGCCGAGGTGACAAGCAAGTACACGGAGATGCTGCAGCACCTGCGCACGTCCTGGGTGTTTCAAAGAGACGAGATCCTGGGCTGGAAGATCATGGACCAGGCCATGGAAAAGATGAAACAGCTTGCCCACTTTGCTGAAGACATTGCAGAAGATGGCGTGGCTCCCCAATTCAAGCCGGGTCAGATTGATAAGAGCGGTGCCATTGGGGTGGCGCTAAAAAAGGCATTGGAAGATGTGCAGACAGCAAGGGGCCGGCATCTCAAGCTAAGGGATGACAGCGAGATTAAGAAGCACTCCGGGCTTGTCATCAACCTGGACCTCACGGTCGAACAGGAGGCCTATCAAGGCGCAGAACTCGAGGACTGGCATAAGACGAGGAGTTAGGTGCCGTTCCTCTAGGCTTTCACAACTTCAAACACGGACGGGAAGTGGCTATGATGTGAGATAAGTGGGAGGTGTTTTCTGCAAGACCAACGCAAATAGGAGAGATGACATGTTACAAGTTGAAGATCTAGAGGTTAAACTCGCCGGCAAGGAGATCCTGAAACACATTGATCTCGAGATTCATCCGGGTGAGACCCATATCCTCTTTGGCCCCAACGGGTCCGGCAAGACGTCTTTACTCATGACGATCATGGGTTACCCACAATACAGGGTCACCGGCGGAAAAATCGTCTTCAAAGGCGAAGACATCACCCATATGCCTATCGACGAGCGTGCCAAGCTGGGTATTGGTGTGTCTTACCAGCGCCCCCCCGCGATCAATGGCGTCAAGACCAGGCAGATGGTGGAGATCTGTGCCGAAGGGGAGGTCGACGCAGAAGGCTTGGCTGCCAAGGTGAACTTTTCCGAGTTTCTGGACCGTGACATCAACGTGGGGTTTTCAGGCGGTGAAATCAAGCGTTCGGAGCTTTTACAGTTGATGGCGCAGGATGCGGATCTCTTGCTTTTTGATGAACCGGAATCGGGTGTGGACTTAGAGAATATCTCTCTCATAGGAAACGCGATCAGTACATTGCTCCAACGCGACTTTCGGGTCAACGCTGAAAAGACCCGGAAGGAGCTTCAACAAGAACGCACCAAGATGGGATTGATCATTACGCATACGGGATTCATCTTGGATTACGTGACAGCGGACCGAGGGCAGGTTCTTTTCGACGGTGTGCTGACCTGCACGAGTAATCCTCGAGAGATTTTTAAGTGTATTAGCCGGGTCGGATATGAGGAGTGTGTCAGATGCGCGATTTAGAAGAAAAAGCCATGCGGGCCAGGGAGAAGAAGGCCGGTCTCGGACTCGACATTGACCTTGAGGCCTATCAGTCAGAGCCTGTTTCTCATGAATATGTGAAGGACCTTGGTGCCTTGTCTGAAGACGATAGGAGACGGATGATCCTGGCGGGCGTCGATGCTGAGGAAAAAGACAGATCGGGCACCTATGTTCAAAAAGACACGACGGTGATCCACGCCCATTCCCAGCAGGAAGGGCTGGAGGTGATGCCCATCAAGCAAGCCTTAGGCCAATATGACTGGCTAGAGGATTACTACTGGAAATTGGTGGCCGTGGACACGGACAAATATACAGCCAGAGCCCAGCTTGACTTACATGACGGGTATGTCATCAGGGCGCTGCCCGGAAGTCATGTGGTCTACCCGGTTCAGGCGTGTTTGTAC
>JASFPF010000184.1:0-4349 GCA_050116135.1 Deltaproteobacteria bacterium
AGCTCCACGCCTATGGGCCCATGGGTCTCGAGGAGTTGACGACCACCAAGTTTGTGGTCTTTGGAGACGGGCAGGTCAGAACATAAGGGGTGTGTGTGCGCTTAGGCGTTTTTGGCGGTACCTTCAACCCGATCCATGTGGGCCATCTCAGAGCCGTGATAGAAGTTCAGGAGACCTTCACCCTGGACAGGCTCTTGTTGATCCCTTCGGCCCATCCTCCTCATAAAGGCGCTGAGGATATGGCCGCTGCTGAAGATCGCCTTCAGATGGTTCGCCTAGCGGTCCAGGGTTTACCCTCTTTGGAAGCCTCTGATGTAGAGCTGACCAGGCCTGGGCCATCATACACGATTGAGACCTTAGAATATTTTCACGATGACTTCGGCTCGGAAAGTCTGATTCATTTTGTGGTGGGGTTGGATGCCTTTTCGGAGATCACGACGTGGAAATCGTACCACCGACTCTTTGCTACCGCCCATTTCATTGTCATGACCCGGCCGGGGTCCAAATTGACCAACCTGGAACGTTTCATCCATACCCACATATCAAGAGACTACCAATACGACACTGCGGCTAGCTGCTATACTCACCCGCGTTGGTGCTCTATCTTTTGTCTCAATATCACCCACCTCGACATTTCAGCAACGCAAATCAGGGGGTGGATCAGGCAGGGTCGTTCCATTCGTTTCCTGGTCCCTGACGCGGTTGAGCAGTTTATTAAGACCAGAGGACTTTACCGATGACACGACCCCTGGAGCCGGGTATCGACCCATACGTCAAGGCAGTCCTGGGTATGAAGGCCTTGAATGTGGTCGTCTTGGACGTTCACGGACTGGCCTCCTTTGCAGACACCTTCATTGTATGCAGTGGCCGGTCTCACCGACAGGTGACGGCCATTGCGGAATTTGTTCAAAAGGACCTCAAGGCCAAAGGGATCAAGCCTTTGGGCATCGAGGGTCTCCGTGAGGGGCATTGGGTCCTCATGGATTATGGGGATGTGCTGATTCACGTTTTTTACGAACCGGTGCGAATTTTCTACGACCTCGAAGGCCTGTGGTCAGACGCCAAGAGGGTCGAGGTTGGTGACGCCTGAATGGAAATATCCAGCCGCCAGTCACCTGACAAAGGGCGAGACCTGTTTCGTGTCAGCCCGAAAGAACTCCTAGCAGCTCCCGGCAAAAAGGCCCTCCAGCTGATCCTGGACTCGCCGACCCCCGCCCATTTGGTTCAATCACTGGCCGAAGAGGATCTGTTTTGGCTCGTCCAAGAAATCGGCCCAGAGGATGCCCTGCCCATTCTATCACTGGCCTCCAATGAGCAGTGGCAGTATCTGTTGGACTTGGAGCTGTGGGACAAGGACCGATTGGAAATCGCTTCGGTCAATCGGTGGTTGGACCTTCTGCTCAAAGCAGACCCCCACAGATTCTTGATCTGGGGGCTGCGCGAGAACATCGAGCTTCTTGAGCTTCATCTTTTTAGAAATATCGATGTTAGAATGAAGGAGGAAGACGAATCGCCATCGGATTTCGGCAAAGGCTATTTCACCCTGGATGACGTGTTCTATATTCGAACACGGCATGAAGAATACGATCAGATCGTCACAGAGTTTCTTAAGCGCCTTGCAGACCATGACTTCAACAGATATCACCAGGTGATGCTGGAATTGGTCACTGTCCAGCCTGCGGAAACGGAAGAGAATCTATACAGGCTGCGAAATGTCCGACTGGCAGAGAAAGGATTCCTTCCCTTTGAAGAGGCCATTGGAATCTATCAGCACCTGGACCCGGAGGATCTTCTCAAAAAGGGTAGCAGGGTTGAGAAGACCTTTTCAGACCCCCATCTCCCTGAGCCCGTATCTGTTTACACATCGCTGCAGATTCAGGATCAGGATCTTTTTTTCATGTCCTTGAGACATGTAGGAGACTCGCACACCCTGGAACGACTCCAGACGGAATTTGCCGGGATGTGCAATCAGATCATATCTGCAGACAGCCTTTCGGTCCGAGAGAAAGAGGACCTGGCCGCAGTGGCCAAAAAGGCTTGCGGATATTTGGATATTGGGCTTGAGGAACTGGATGGCAGTGACCCAAACAAGGGCGCCCGCCTCGTCCAGCAGTATACCTTGAACCAGATCTTCCGGGTGGGCTATGGCGCCGGGCTCAAGCTCAAATGGAAGACCGAAAAATGGGTAAAAAACAGCTGGTTCGGAAACCAAGCCTTAAGCCTGGCATTCTGGGGAGGACAATGGGAGGGAATTTTGGAAGGGCTCCTCAGGAAACGGCCCCTTTATTATGCAGGCCTTTCAGAAGCAGCGCTGCACCGCGAGTTCAAGGCCCTGGAAGAGATCACGCGCACCCACAAGGCCGTGGATCAAATGATGGCCATGGATCGTCTTCTGTCCCTTGTCCTGACTCATGGTTTTCCTGCTCGTCTGATCAAAGCCGATCAGCCGCTCAATTTCAAAAATCTCCTGCTCACCTGTTGGGCGAGAAACCACCTGGATTGTTCAGAAAAAGTCAATCCCTTGTTGCTTGGGGAGCTGAAGGCCTTTTTCCGCAGTCTATTTGGAACCGGCGCGAAACCGCGTCGTGTAGAGAATAGGATGAGACAGTCCTTTTGGAACTGGCTTATCATGCGGTCCGGCCTTGCCGCTGCTGAGATCAGGGATCAAGTCGGTACCGTCATTGACAACCTCTTTGGCGAGCTAGAAAACGAGTATGGTTCCGTATCTATAGAAGATCTCGACCCAAGGTACGTCCGGCATATCCTGGTCGCAATCTAAACGCCTTCCCTTTTTCAAAGCCGACCTTTGCGCCACGGCGAAACGGTGACATTCGACTGTCTCCGTGAGCCGATGCACCCCCTCCCTCACGGCAGAGACTGCTTCCCCTTCGAATGAAGACGCCTCGCTCTTTACAGCTGGCCTTTTTCTTGCATTGACCTCTGTCATCCCTGAAGCAATCGGGGGGGGTACTCCCAGCGGTCCGTAAGGGCCCAGAATCCGTTCGCGCGGTTTGAACCGAAAAGACGAGCCCATGCACCGTCCTGTTCCGGTCAATGGGGTCTGCCGGTTTAGCGAACGAATCTAGGAAGGACAAACTTCCTTACGGTCCCTGTCAAGACTCTAGGCGCCTTCGGACGAGGGCAAGAGGACAACCCAGCAGAGAGGGCAAGGATATGGACAAAAAGCAATGGGCACTCATGGTATCATTGACAATCGCTGCCGGTCTCATTGGTGGCGCCATCTCCGCCAGAATGTCTATGGCCCCGCCGGCCTTGGCCGAGATGCGGCCCGGCCCGTCACAGGTCATCTCCGCGGAGAAGTTTCAAGTCGTCGACAAAAACAGTACAGTTCGTGCCGTCATAGACCCGAAGAGGATCGCACTTTTTGACAAGGGCGGTAACATCCGCTTCTCCCTCGACACGGATATCTACGGAGACCCCCATATCTCTCTTCGTGACAAGGAGGGGACGATGCGTCTCATGCTGGGGTTGGATCTGGACGCCAAGCCCTATTTGGGTCTTGCTGATGAAGACGGTGAGGCAGACATCAAGTTGGAGGTGGGGGACCGCGGCTCATTTCTACACTTGTCAGGCAAGGATCCCCGCAACGGCGTCGCGCTCGGGACGGATGTGCAAGGAACCCACCTCTCTCTGTCTGACAAAGAGGGCCGATCGCGTCTCTGGCTAACTGTGGATTCAGATGGAGAGCCGTCCTTTAACTTGTTTGATCAGACAGGCAAGCTGCGGGCAGTCCTTGTAAGCACGGAACTCAAAGATGTGAAAGCGGGAGCCAGGGAAAACCTGTGCGCCTCTTCAGTGGTGTTATCTGATAAGAGCGAGAAAGCCCTCTGGTGTGCACCTTAAAGGAAAAGGGAATCAAGCGTTTTCGCTCAATCGAGGGGTCATGGCTCGGGGCGAGGGGTCTGACGATTATTTTTTCCCTAGAATCTCTCCCACGCTCATGGAAAGTTTCTCTACGCTGAAAGGCTTCTGAATAAAGCCATCGCAACCCCGCTTCAATATCGTGGACGCCTGGCCCTCTATGCTATATCCGCTGGCAAGGAGAACCCTGACACGGGGGTTGATCTCTTTGATGGCAACACAGACATCGCCGCCGCTGATTTCGGGCATGATCATGTCTAACATGACCAGGTCAATGTTGTCCCTCCGGGTCTTATAGATCTCGATGGCTTCGGCTCCACCCTTGGCTTCAATCACTGTGTAACCCAATTGCTCAAGCATCCGGGCACCTAAGTCCAGAACCGCTTCTTCATCATCTACAAGCAGGATTGTTTCAGTGCCCTTGATGATTTGCTCGCCCACTTTCACAGGTCTGCCGACCCTCTTTT
>JASFPF010000185.1:0-4324 GCA_050116135.1 Deltaproteobacteria bacterium
ATTTTCATAAAGAAAATGCGATTGGAAGCATGGGCAAAGGATAAGGCAAAACGTGTTAAAAAGACTTATTTCAAAGGAAAATGGAAGATCTGGGACCTAACAAATCATTTTGTGAAAGCCATCTGCACTTACATTTACAGGATCAGCCCCTTTTGTCACCCCTGTCTTTTGGTAACAAAAAGGTTGTGCCGTGCCACGTTTGAAATTGCCGTGACTGCTGGGTGTTTGATAATTCGCTCAAAAGAAATGGCGTAAAAACGCTCACGGATCGCATCCGTTCGTCCCACAACGGCAACACTGTACTGTTGCTGGATCTCTTTTTCCACAACAGACGGGGAGACAAAAATGCCGTCACCATGCTGGCCGAATGCTTTCAGCAGGGCGCTATCCTCGAATTGCCCGACAATCACCGGCCTGATGTCCAAAGATTCAAACCATCTTTCCAGCCATTGCCTAAGTGCGGTCATCTCCAAAGGAAGCAGCATGGGCGCCCTGTCAAGAGATTCTGGGAAACCATTTCGAAACTGTTTGGCCAGCTTTTCCACTGCCAGAAACGTCACCCCGCATTCCCCGAGCAAATGATTGTACGCTTTAATGTGCAAACCTCTTCGCACAGGCGAGTCGCTTAAGACCACGTCGAGCTTGTTTACAGCCAATTCGGCAAGAAGCCTGTCCTCGTTGTTTTCATAACACACCAAACGGACCCTTTCCGGAAGGTTAAATATGGGCTCCAGGATTTTGCGGACAATCAGTTTGGGAAGAACATGCGCCACGCCAACCCTTAAAGACAGGGGACCCACAACCGGATTACCCCGCAACGTGTCCATCATCTCCCGGCCGAGAGAAAAGATCTCATCGGCGTACCGGAAAACCGTCCGGCCCAGGTCGGTAGGCTGCAGGCCCCGGCCAACGCGACGAAACAGCCTTCCTCCCAACGCCTCCTCGAGCCGGCCCACCTGGGCGCTCACAGTGGACGGGGCAAGACGCAGGCGCACAGAGGCCGCGGTTAGACTGCCTTCGTGGACGACAGTCCAAAAATAAAGAAGATGATGATAATTAAGCCATTCCATGGCCAGAATTTCTAATTCGAATATTACGAACATATATATCATTATTTTCTAATAGATAAAACTATTTTTATCACTTATTCTGATTAAAATAGGTGGGCCATTGCTTTTCGAATTCATATGAGAAGGTTGCAAGGGAATTTCAATGTGACTATGACGGTTCAGATCAGCAATGGCCCCGCGGTTAAACCCAATAGAATAAGGAGGGAAGATTAAAATGGAACTGCCCTTGGCATCATGGATGGAATGGCTTGTCACTGGAGGATCCGTAATTATCGGAGGCGTGGTCTTGAAGGTTCTCGACCGCATCCAGAAGTAAGAACAACCAAAGAATATGTGACCCCTTGGGCCTTGGCCCACTTTGACACAACAAAAAGCGAGACGATCGTTTTTTACTAGAGCGGGACGGGATAGGGAGCGCCAAAATGGCCCCGTATGTCTAACTGGTTGAATCCATGGGGTCTGCCTAGTTGAGATTTGCCGACCGTGGGACACGGGAAGGATGGGACCGGGCTGCCCTGACAAACCGACAAAAAAACCTTCAAAGCACGCCTTTTTGCACCCCAAGACCATACAAGATTATGTACGCACTTTTTCTCTATACTCATGGGAAAAGTGAGGTAATCCAGGGCTATATTTAGAAACTGACGTTTTTCCTGCCGCTATTGACATTTCTTCGCATCTTCATTAGAAACCTATTGGCTAAGCCATTGATTTCAATATTAAAGACGTGGCAAGTTGTCGCCAATTTGACTTGTCTTGGCTGACCTTCCATATTTCGTATTGTAAACACTTTCCCTCAAAACCCGTGGTCATCGTTCCTTTTTGTTGCAAATGTTGTCTGTCGGACCAATAAATGTTACTGGTTATTGAATGGGGATCAATCCATGAGGGAAAAGGCGGAGAACCTAGAAACTCACCGGACCAAGCAGGCTCCAGACAAAAAGGTCGGAGCTTCCAAAGGGTCTGGGAAAGTATGCGTGTTTCCTGCTCAAATTGAAAGTGACACGCAGATTGCCAAGGCGACGGCCAAGAAGCTTGGAATACCCTTTGTGGACCCTTTGCGTGCCCATATTGAACTGTCAGCCGTTGCCCTCCTCAAGCCAGAAATAGCTTTCAGTCGCCAGGCCTTGCCCATTCGCCTGGTCAATGACATCCTTCTGGTTGCCATGGCCACGCCAGAGCAGCCAATGGCCATCAGGAGTCTCGAGATCCTCACCGGTTGCAAGATTCGGCCAGCGGCGGCCCCAAAGAGTTCTCTTTCTGTAGCCCTCCAAAAGACTTATGAGCAGCCGTCAAAGAGTGCTAACGAAGGGCGGCTAGAAGCTTTTAAGCGCACACAAAAGAAAAAGGCAGGGGCAAGGAAGACAGGCGCCCTGACGGTTTCGGTTGTTTCCAACAAAGGAGGTGTGGGGAAGACACATTTTTCCATCAATCTTGCCTGTGCCTTGGCCAAGACCGGAGCCAAAGTTCTTCTCATCGACGCGGATCTGGGCAATGCTGATATCTCAACGAAGCTTGGTGTATTTTCCAAATACCACCTATTGCACTTCCTGCAAAAAGATCAGGATATGAAGCGCATTATCATTCCAACCAGTTTCCATTTCGACCTCATATGCGGCACATACGGTGAGTTTAAGCTGGCCAATCTTTACTATGCTCAGAAGGTGAAATTTATTAAGCATTTCGAAAAGACAAGCGCAGGTTATGATTTTGTCGTCTTTGACCTCGGTGCTGGGATAGCTCGTACAGTTCTCGATTTTGCCCTTGGATCCGATCATACAGTGATCGTGACCACCCCCCAAGACCTAATCAGCGGATACGCATGCGCCAAGGCTGCGTTTTTTCGCTACAGGGAAATCGAACAGAAACTAGAGGAGAGGCTCACCGAGTACACACCTGAGTTTACATTTTCTCCCATGCTGGTGATCAACCAGGTCAACGATTTTCAACAGGGGGTTAAGATCTATAACAGGATCGAGAGGATTGTAGATAAGAACCTCAATGCAAGCGAAGGCCGGTTCCGCTTGAAGCTCGAATATCTAGGGAGCATGCCGTACGACAGGAAGAGTCTTCGCACAGCCGAGCAAAACATGCGCCCTTTTCTTCTTGATTCTCCATATGTCAAGGTTTCCCAGTGTATACAGCACATATCAACAAGGTTCTGCAATCCTGAGAATCGGTATGACACAAGGTTGAAGTTTAGACACTCTTTGAAACGTTTTGTGGCGATTCTTACTCAAAAGATTTGAGCCATTCTCTGATCTACACAGACACACGTCAATCGCTGGCCTTTGATGAGAGCAGAGTATTGATCTCCATCAACTCAACCTTTTTTCAAATATCTATCCTTGACTGGCCGCTGAACGCTGATCCCCGGCCCCTCCCTAATTGAGTCTTTTGACTCAATTAGAGTTATGCTCTCAGTTCAAAGAATGAGCGACAACTCTGAAACGCAAAAGCTCAGCATCGAAGAGACGCTTGACGACAAGGCACCTGGCAATGGCCATGACCTCCTTTCGGAAAGTATCAGGAAATTGGCCGCCAAAGCAATGCAACGGGGCAGGACCAGAAAAGCTGCCCTTTCGCTGGTCTCACAGGCATTTTGCTTTGCAGACCAGATCATTTCAGACTTTGAAACAAAAGAACCTTTAGCCGAGCCAGTAGCGTGTGAGACCGGGTGCTATTACTGCTGCTGTTATGAGGTCGTGCTGACCCCGGCAGAGGCCTTGTTACTTGGAAGCCACGTCAAAAAGACATACTCTGAAGGTGCGCTGGCGGACTTGATGAAAAAAATCGACAGAAACCTTTGCCTTAGAGATGGAAAAGGTGTTGAAGAAAGAGCAAAGGTCCTGCACGATACCCCGTGTATCTTTCTGGCTGGGGGGAAATGCTCTGTGTATGATGTGCGGCCTTTTGTGTGCAGGGCTTTGCATTCACTGGACAGTCGCAAGTGCAAAGAAGCCGTCATGGCGAGGAGGCGCATAGTTGAATTCACCGGATATAGCCATAGGTACTATGTGTTTCAGACAGCCCAAGCGGCATTGAGGCAATTCTTTGAAGAAATGGGCTGTCAAACCACAGAGCTAACCATGGCCAAGGCCATGAAACAGTATTTCGAACGCCCTGGCCGCACCATAGCTTGGATTCGGGGAGGTGAAGTATTTGCAGCCTAGGCTGACTGGCTAGAACGGCAGAAAACCAGGAGGGTTTTTCATGTTCCATACTTCTGGTTTCACAAATAGCGTCTGGAAGTT
>JASFPF010000186.1:0-4320 GCA_050116135.1 Deltaproteobacteria bacterium
ACGGCTTAGCAACCGATCAAAACTCTTGTGGAAGCCTTCCTGAGGGTTCGCCTTACAGGCCTCGACCGTCTTACCTGTATTCGGCTGGCTCATCTCCCCCTTAATCAACACAATGTTGCGGCCTGACCAGACCTATAAGCATCTTTCTTTTCGCAAAAACAAACCGTTATCATTTCATCTCATTTTTAGTTACAATTCTTAGAAAATAGAAGAAAACAGGAGAAAATAGAAGAATTGCCAAATTGTGAAAGTTTGATACATTCCATACAAAATGCGCAAGCCCTCTGAAATACTTGGACATCGCGGGACTTTCAGGAAGGGGTGAATGACAGGGCTTTTTAGAGCAACAATAACATAAAGTGCATCAATGTAAGTGGGTTATAACATGTTGAAAACTATTTCACGAATGGGTCAAGACTCCCTCTTTTGCGGTTTGACAATGGTTCGTCCATGTTTTAAAAGGCGCACATCCTTTCAGAGTGCAAGGCCAAAACTTTTTTAATTTCTCATCAAAATCCAATATTTTTACGTTTTTTGGGGCAGACTTTGCGTCGATCCGGCAGGCCTTATCTATAAGATGGACAAAGACAATGTCGTGACCATTGGGCCATCGGGTAGGACGCCTAATCGTGATTTGGGATTCTTATCGTGATGAAGACAACGTGTGTTTCAGATTGTCGTGAAACAATGAATGACACCATTCAAGCGGCTTGGAATCAAGCCAAAATGGCTATTCACAAAAAGGTCCCTCACCACAACTTCATGCTTTGGGTTGAACCGCTGGAGTGTGTCGCACAGGGAGTAGAAAATATTATTTTAAGTTGCCCGACGATTTTTTTCAAGAAGTGGCTCACACGTCACTACCTCGGACTGATCGAAAAAGAGTTGGAGAGGGTGTGTGGGAGACCATACCGGGTGACGCTCAAGGTTTCTGATGCGCCCAACGGGAACGGATCTCATGAGCCCGAGGACGACCAACTTTGTCTTCCCCACATCACCGACCGCCAGCCCATTCTGTCAGCCCTTGATGCGGATTTTACGTTCGATCAATTTGTCGTGGGCATATGCAATGACTTTGCCTACAACGCGGCCCTGTCCTTGGCCTGTTCAAAAAATGCCTGTCACAATCCCCTCTTTTTGCTATCCAACATCGGTTTGGGGAAAAGTCATCTTTCTCAGGCGGTAGGAAACCACATTTTAAGAAATGATCCCACCATCCGGGTTTGTTACATCACGGCAGAGGAGTTTACCAATGCCATGATTCATGCGCTCCGCCATGATAAGATAGAGGCGTTCAAGGAGAAGTATCGAAGGCAGTGTGATGTGCTCCTTTTGGAAGATGTGCAGTTCCTCAGTGGCAAGGCTAAGACACAGGATGAGGTGGCCTTCACATTGGATGCCCTCTTAGAAGCCAAGAAAAAACTCATTTTCACCGGGACCTATCTGCCCGGTGACATCCCCAAGATGAATGAAAAGCTCGCGTCTCGGCTTTCTGCTGGTATCATTTCAAGCATCGAATCTCCTGACCACGACACCCGTGTGCGGATTCTCAAGAAAAAGGCTTCATTGAGACAAATCGATATTTCGGAAGACGTGATGCATTATTTGGCAAGCAAGCTTACCCAAAACGTCAGGCAACTTGAAAGCGGCTTGATCGGCGTGGGGGCCAAGGCTTCTTTGCTGAATCTCCCCATAGACACTGAACTGGCCAAAAGTGTTGTAAAAAACATCGTGCGACAGTCGCAAAAGATTACCGTGGAACGTATTCAGAAACTCGTGTGTAAGTATTACAAGCTCACCATGGAAGAATTCCTGTCCCGCTCCCGCAAGCGGAGCATTGCCCAGCCAAGGCAGATCGCCATGTATTTGGCACGACGCTATACAGGCGAATCCCTCCAGGCCATTGGCCGAAGCTTCAATCGGTACCATGCCACCACGCTGCATGCCATAGGAACCGTGGAGAGACTCATTCGAGAAAAAGGGCCTGTCCAAAAACAGGTGGAGTTCCTTTCCCGAAGGCTGGAATCGGGCCAGCTTTGACATCCCTTTACCCTTTTCTACGTCCGCTTGAACGTCTTGTTGCATTCACGTTTTGACATTCCTTGCAGAAGACTGGTCGTTTTGAGGCGCTTTTAGCCGGTTTTCTTCAGTGTTGTATTTTGAAGAAGCTTTCAACTTGAGAAGCCCTTCAATTTGGTATAGCGTTCTTGACGCGACCCATGAATAGGTTCTTCTATCTTACCAAAGCCATCCTCCTGGGGCTGCTCACCACACAGGTCCTGGCCACCTTGCACGTGTATCTATCCAATGCCGACCTGTACCGGACCGTCACGATTATCGCAGAGGCAGGCTATCTGGCTATTCCCAATCAGCAGGTGATATTGACGCTTAAGGAATTTGGACCTGCCTTTTTCGGAGGGTGGTTCTTTACCTTGAGCCTTGGCGCGGGGCTATCTGTCTTTTCTGTTGCTTGTGCCTGGGGTTGGGATCGCATCTTCGGTCGGAGCAAGGCCCTGCTCATACCCATTGGGCTCCTATGGCTAGGTCCCGCCATCGCGGTGAATAGCCATGGCTTTTGCCCCGTCGTCTCCTCCCATTTCCTTTTCACCCCCCTTGTGGTCTTTTTTTGCACCTTGAAGTGGATGCCCAAACAAAGCAAGAGAAAACGCTGGTTCAATAAGATGATCCACTTTCTGCCTATTGCGCTTCTTACGATCATTTGGACAGCTCATGCGGACAGGTTTTTGTTCTTGGATCTTCGAGACTACCTGTTGTTATCCAACCCTGTGGGGAAAAGAGTCGACGATTTCTACTACCGTTACACCCTTTACCCGGCAGAGGTATTCAAGTCCTTGGAGCAAAAAACCCTCAAAACCTGCTATTTTACGGCCATCAAGGACAAGGCTGTTGCCCGACGCGTGGAAGCGGTCTTGATCAACCATGACTATCTACCCGTGGCCAACAAAACGCCTGTTGATCTGGAGATCGTGCAATCAGCCAATGCCTTCATCTTCAAGCATCAGGGCAAGTCCGTTCTCCAAACCCCTATCAAGGCATTTTTCTCCCAGCCCGAAGATGTTCTAAGCAAGTTTTCTGCGGCGGCGGACAGGCACGCCCTTTTTCGTCAGGCCACGATTGTCTGTCTTTTAGTCGGTTTTCCTATCACCTTATACGTTATGGTCTTTGCCCTGCTGTATTTTGTCTTGCGTTTTTTCCTTGATCCCACTCCCTCCTCGCTCGTTGCTGGGGCTCTCTGCTTCCTCATAGGCTTGGTCTTGCTGCTGCCTCTCCGTCTTGGGAGGGTGTCCATAAACGACAACATGCCCTTATCCGAAGCCCTGACCTCTAAATCCTGGCAGCAAAGAGTGGCGGCCCTAAGACGCGTGGTGAGTGAGCGGCAAGATATTGCTGGCTTTCCAGACTATCCCAGGATGCTGGAGAGCCCTCACATACCCGAGCGCTACTGGCTGGTAAAAGCCTTGGGTGTGAGTCGGCACCCGGAGACTTATCCTGACCTACTGGCTCTTCTGGATGACCCTCATGCCAACGTGGTTTCCATGGCATTCTATGCCCTGGGGCAAAGAGGAGATAGACAGGCTATAAAAGAGATCTTGACAAGAATTGAGACATCGAAGCACTGGTACAACCAGTGGTATGCTTACAGGGCCCTCAGGCGTCTCGGATGGAAGCAAAGCAGATCATAAAACGCTCGGCCAGATGTTCAGCTTTCAAAGGCGATGCTCCTCCTCTCTTCACTAGTAAATACATTGAATACTCTGCTAATATTCATAAGTCAAGCTGACAAAGACAGACCGCCCGGCTCCGGGAAACCCTTCTACTGTAGTTTGACCGAAGGGAGGTGTGTCCTGAAAGGTGTCAAAATAGGTGTCATAGTTCTCGTCTAACAGATTGTTGCCTTTAAGAGAAACGAGCCAGTGGTCATACAGACGCTGCTGGACTTTGAGATCAACAGTCCAATAGGAGTCCAGAGTATATTTGACTGTCTTGGTGGCGGGGTAGGCGACATCGGTCTCCGTGCGATACCAAACCCGATCACTCATGTACCGGACTGTGGCTGTCCCAGTCAAGCCGAACTCGCTCCAATAAGTCAGGTTGCCTTTGAACAGGCGCTCTGGAACGTAAGCCGCTCGGCGTCTGGCCCAAGTATATTGAAAGTCGGGAGGGAAAAGCGGGGGAAAGCCAAAATCCTGTTTTGTATACGCCTTATTTTCTTCTTCTGCATCTAGGTGGGTATAGCTTAGGCCCAAAGTCAGGTTGTAATAGGGTCCGATCTTTGTCCCTACCTCGCACCCGTTGGCT
>JASFPF010000187.1:0-4299 GCA_050116135.1 Deltaproteobacteria bacterium
GAAACAGGGGAAACGCCCTTAGCGGGACTCATCCTGGATCTTCGGGATAACCCGGGCGGCCTACTGGATCAAGCCGTTAGTGTTGCGGACGTCTTCCTAGATGAAGGCGTTATTGTCTCCATAAAAGGACGGGTAGACTCCCATTCAAAGACCTATTCAGCCCATCCTAATGAAGAGAAACATGCCTATCCCATCGTCCTCCTAATCAATGAAGGCAGTGCCAGCGCATCAGAGATCGTAGCAGGCGCCTTGCAGGATTATGGACGTGCCCTTCTCTTGGGTGCCACCTCTTTTGGAAAGGGATCGGTCCAATCTGTTGAGCCCTTGCGAGATGGCTCTGGTTTGAAACTCACCATAGCACGGTATTACACCCCGAAAGGTCAGGTCATACAGGCCAAGGGAATCTCGCCTGATGTGGTCGTCAAAGAGAGATTCATCCCACAAGCCAAGACCGAAAAAAGGCATCATATGCATGAAAAGGATCTCGAGAATCACCTGACCGCTCAACCCCAGGACACGCCCGAGGCGCTGGAAGAAGAAATCAATCAGATAGAGAATGTGAAGGTGCCAGGGCAAGAACCCTCTGATGCGGCCAAAGAACTCTTGGCCAAAGATAATCAGGTTCGCAGGGCTCTTGAAATCCTAACCAGTTGGCAGATCTTTTCAAAAAGGGCTAGTTAAAACCTGATGCCATGGCGTCTCGCAAGCCGTCTAGGACAACAACACGAGGCACACCCAAGAAAAAGCTCTCGTCAAGAAAGCGGATCACCTATCTTGCCGTCTCCATTGTCGGCCTATTGATCCTCTTCGCACTTTCTGTCTACGGCTTGCACCACTCAGTCCGTTCGAAACCAACCCCCCGCGTTTGCCTCCCTGTCTTTGAGACCTATGCTTCCGGTGACACAGAAGCCAAGGTCAAGGCCCTCGACCGATGCATTTATGATGCCCTCTTGGATTTGAAGGTCCCCGCCGACGATGTGGTATTCAACCGGGTAGAAACCAGGGGGCATCATGAGGACCAGTGGACCTGCTCTGAGCTGGAAATCCGTCTGCGAGAAGCCACGCCGGAGGGTCGCGTGAAAGCTGTTTTTCATCGACATCTTGCGGGTATTATACCAGAAGAATCTATAGAATTCGTGGCTGCACCTCACGACAAGATCATCCTCGATCTCTTGGTGAATGCACACCGTACCCATCACTTGGTCTTTGTCCCATTCACCCACAAGCGTGTGTCTCCATCCCCAAGCGCAATCTTGCCCCGGGTCGCTATTATTATCGACGACCTGGGATACGACGACAACATGGCTTCAAGGTTTTTGGAACTCGACGGTATGTTGTCCTTTTCCATCCTTCCCTATAGTCCCTTTCAACGTGAAATCGCCACTGCCGTTCACCGAAAAGGCCGAGACGTTCTCCTCCATCTTCCTATGGAACCCCTGGAATATCCTGACGTCAATCCGGGCGAGGGGGCCTTGATGAGTGCCATGGAACCCGACGAACTCCTAGAGCAGCTTCGAAAAGACCTAGACGCGGTCCCTTTTGTGGTCGGTGTCAATAATCACATGGGATCCAGGCTTACCCAGGATTCAGCCAAGATGCGTCAAGTATTCACCATCCTGAAACGGCGGAACCTATTCTTCGTAGACAGCCTCACCAATCCCCGGTCCCGTTGCGCTCAGGCAGCCCATCTTCTGAACCTCAAGTTCGCCCACCGCCATGTCTTCTTGGACCATGTGCAAAGTGCTCCTGCCGTTCGATTTCAAATCAAGCGCCTAGTCACCATTGCAAAGTCTAACGGCTCCGCCATTGGGATCGGCCACCCTTACCCCGTAACCTGGGAAATTCTGAAAGCAGAGCTTCCAAAACTCAAATACGAGATCAAGCTGGTTCCTATTTCAGATTTGGTGGGGTAGGTCTTTTTCGGCCCCTTATCTAAACAGGGTCTTTCGGTAAGCACTTATCAAGGAGAGTATCATGCAGCGAAGAGGCGGAGGTGCCACAAGATTTCGGCACCACGGGGCAGCACTATGTCATCACAGCCTGACCCGACGACCCGGCAGCCGTCGCCTTCTTACGAATAGCGTCGATCAACAACTCGAAAGAGTCACAAAAAGCATCAACGCCTTGTTTTTGAATCTCATCACAGATCTCATTTAAATCTATCCCTAAATCCTGAAGTTGTTCCAAGTAGTTCTCCTCCTTATTCAAATCTGTTTCAATGGTTAACCTCGGGGTGCCATGATCTAAGAAGGCCTCTAGGGTATTATGAGGCAGGGTGTTCACGCTATCTTTGCCGATCAATTCATTAACATACTTGACGTCAACATAATCTGGATTTTTCGTGCTTGTGCTGCCCCATAGGACTCGCTGAATCTTGGCCCCTTGAGAAGCTAGCTCCCTAAAAGCCTCGCCAGAAAACAAGGACTTAAATCTCTGGTAGATCATCTTGGCATTTGCCACGGCAATTTTACCCTTCAGTCTATCCTCATTGAGCTCTGCTAATCGCTTATCAATATTTGTATCTACCCTGCTTACAAAAACGCTTGCCACAGAAGAAACATCCTCTAAAGCAAGGCCATCTCCTAGCCGTTCTGTCAGCCCATCCAAATAAGCCTTAACACTGGCTTCATAGTGTTCTAAAGAGAAAAGCAGTGTGACGTTCACATTGATCCCCTCCCGGGTCAAAACCCGAATAGCCTCCGGGCCTTCCTTGGTCCCAGGAACCTTGATCATGAGATTGGGCCTTGCCACTTCCTTGTGGATCCGCCTTGCGTGATCGATGGTTTTGACGGGATCATGGGCATATTCAGGAAGCACTTCCAGGCTCACGTATCCGTCCCTACCTTGTGTTTTCTGATAGGTTTCAAACAACAGATCAGCGGCAGACTGCACGTCCTCAACGGTGATCACATCATAGATCTGTTCGGGCAATGTCCCCGCCTTTGCCAAGGCCTGTATGGTTTCATCATATACGGCTGAGCCATTGATCGCCTTTTCAAAGATGCTGGGATTAGACGTCACGCCCGTAACCCCTAAGGTAATCAGCTTTTGAAGCTGGCCGTTTTGGATCAACCTTCTGTCGATATTGTCATACCAAGGGCTCTGTCCTAAGGCAACCAATGCCATCAGGTTATTCATTGCCATGCTCTTCTCCATGCTTCATTGAAATATTGGCGCAACAAAGCCATTGTTTAAATATTTCCCTGGCCCGTTATGCTCTTATCAACTTCAAAAATGATACGCAATTAAAAAAACTCCACCCAGGACTTCCTTAGGGAAGGATCCTCGTTTGTCTTTAGGCGGTCAAAATTGTTTTCTTCCATCAATTTTGTTATAGTTCCATTGATCTTCCATGTTCATCAGGGGAGGAGAGAACTCTTTCCAGTTTAAGACAAGGCGGCTCTATGACTCAATTAGAAGAGGCCCGAAAAGGGGTCATCACCAATGCGATGAAACTCGTCGCTCAGAAAGAAAAGATATCCCCAGAAATCCTTAGGGACAGGGTGGCAGCAGGCACAGTTGTTATACCAGCCAATATTAAACACAAGGATCTTGACCCGATTGGTATTGGTAAGGGGCTCACGATCAAAGTCAATGCCAATATCGGCACATCCCGCGACCACGTCGATCTGGCTGAGGAGATGTCAAAACTCGCAGTCGCCATAGATGCTAAGGCTGACACCGTGATGGATTTGAGCACAGGGGGCAATGTTACAAAAATACGCCAGGCGATCCTACAAGCATCTAGTATTCCGGTAGGGACCGTTCCAATCTATCAGGCAGCGGTGGAAACCGCTAAAAAAATGGGAGGAATCATCCATCTGACACCAGATCTGCTCTTTGAGGCCGTGCAAGCGCAAGCAGATGAGGGTGTCGACTTTATGACGATACACTGCGGGGTGACCTTGGATGCGCTGGAAAGATTGCGTCTTCAACACCGAACCACGGATATCGTCAGCCGAGGAGGTGCCTTTTTGGCGACCTGGATGCTTCATCACCAGAGGGAAAATCCATTCTTCGAAGATTTTGACAGGCTCCTTGCCATTGCCAAACAATATGACATCACCCTTAGCCTTGGCGACGGACTTCGTCCCGGGTGTTTAGCGGATGCCACGGACCGGGCCCAAATTCATGAGCTTCTAACCCTTGGAGAATTAACAAAGAAGGCTTGGGATGCCGGTGTTCAGATCATCATCGAAGGACCCGGTCACATCCCCCTTCACGAAGTGGAGGCAAACGTCCTTTTACAAAAACGGCTCTGTCAGGGTGCTCCTTTTTACGTGTTGGGGCCTTTAGTGA
>JASFPF010000188.1:0-4267 GCA_050116135.1 Deltaproteobacteria bacterium
AGACACGGAGCCAAACCAGTTGGGCGGTCATCCGAAACGCAGGAATTGAATAATGAGACATTTTCCAAATGACCAAAAAGGGTTTTCCCTGATCGAAATCTTGATTGCTATGACTATTTTTGCCATTGGCGTCATGGCCCTGGCCCAAATGCAAATTACGGCCATTCGGGGCAATGCCTTTTCCAGCACAACGACTGACGGCACAACCCTCGCTCAGGACCGTGTGGAGCAGTTGATGAATTTGCCCTACGATGATGGCGCTCTCGCAATAGGGAATCATGGTCCAGTCACTCAAGATGTTTATAACGTGTCCTGGGATGTCGCGAATGGGCCAGTGGCCAATACCAAGACGGTCAATGTATCGGTCACGTGGACTGCCAATAGTTGGAACAGATCGGTCTCGCTTCGATGTATTAAGGGGGCAGCAGGATGAAGAAAATGCTGAGTATGTTGAACAATGAACAAGGCTCTGTATTGATCGTTTCGCTATTGACTCTGGCCCTTTTGACCTTGATAGGAGTGGCTGCAACCACGACAACGACCAGTGATATGCATGTTGCCGGCAATGAAAAATCCTATAAACTGGCCTTTTACGCGGCCGAAGCTGCCAGAGGCTATGTGGCGGCAAGCCCTGCGTTATACGGCCCCAACAATATCACCGTCGGAGGGAACCTATATTTTCCAAACAATGGTGATCCGTCTGAGGAGTATTCGTTGGGAACGAGTCCCAGTCAGTCCTTTCACGGAGATGTCGAGTACATAGGTGCTACGCCTCCACCCAGGGGCTCAGGTTTTCAGGTGGGCAAATTCAAGGCCCACAGGTATGCAATGACCATTTCTGGGCATGCCATACTCGATGCCGAGAGCGAGATAGAGGCAGGTTTCTATCGTATAGGTTTCTAATCATATCAAGTGATTAGGAGGATCAACATGAAAACATTAAAGCATAACTGGCTCACTAGGTTGTTCTTGATAACTTGTTTTATCCTTTTCTGCAGTCAGGGCTTAGCTGATGACACGTGCATGTTCATGGTCACTGCGGATGACGTGCCACCTAATATCGTGATCCTTCTGGATAACGGGGCCGAGATGGAACAGATCACCTGGCACCCGGACTATGACAATACTGTTGATTACACGCCGAGCGTTGGTTCAGAGGTGGATGTTGTCGAAGATAGCGTCACCGGCAATGGATTTTTTAACGACAACGGCTACACTCTGGTCAAGAACTTGGGCTATGAGCTGGTAAAGATTCAGGACGATCTGACGCCTGCAACCAAGAATACGGGTTTTATTAATAACGCAGGAACCAGCACGTTTTCAATTAACAGCCATACGGTGTTCTTACCCTATGCCCCTTCTACCGTAGCCGTTGATGGAGTCATAGATAATGCAACCCTTTTCAGGTATTCCAAGAATTATCTGAACTGGTTATTCTTTTATACGGCAGCTTTAGACTTGGATGGGGACGGGAGTCCGGAACCGATACATGATGGCTCTGCTATTCCTAATAAAAGCCGTTTTTATTATGCGAAAAAGGCCATCTTTGACGTTGCCAAGCTTACATCAAATCAAGCATACATAGGAGTTTACAACCTTACTGCCAATGCTGCGGGAGGGTACAATGTGCAGCCGTTGATGATGGTCGTTGACACTCCTCTAGCAGCGCTCCCGGAGAATAACGTCTTGAACTCAAACTTTGTAAATACTATCAACAACATGGGTACGGTGACCTATTCTCCCCTAGCCGAGGCGCTTGCAGACGTTGGCGGGTATTATGCCAGCGCCTCGTCACACGTGGTTGGTGAATATTGTCAGAAGAACTTTGTGATCGTCGTCACACCAGGTGTCTCCTCTGAAGACGGGAATGCCCCAGCACAATCTCAGCCGCCAAATTTATCTGACGACGATGGCGATAACGCTGGGATTGGCGAGGGAAATGTGAAAGAGGACAACACGAACGATGGTGTCGACAACGATGGTGACAGTACAACAGATGAATCCGATGAGGCCGCAACCTATGCCATCCCAACCAACCAGAACGGTTCGACCTATCTCGATGATGTGGCCTATTACCTATACAATAATGATATTCCCCAGTACAGTGGTGCCGAAGGATTCCAAAATATCATGACCTATACCATAGGCTTTATGGGTGACGACATTGGCAATCTCTTCTTGATCAATACCTCAAACAACGGCAATGGAAATGTGAATCTTTATGACACCAACGATCCCGAATACGGAAAATACCACTTTGAGGCTGAAGATCCAGATGAACTGTCGTCAACGCTTATGGCAGCGATAAGCGATATCCTTTCAGCCACCAGCACCTTTACCGCCCCGGTGGTTCCTGTGACCAGGACCACCAGTGGCAATAGGATCTACATGGCCTTCTTTAAACCGGGCGAAGGCAATTTCTGGGAGGGTAATGTCACCAAATTCGGGATCTCCCCTCAAAACGAGATTGTCGACCCTGCTGGGGACCCAGCTACCTGGGACAATGGGGCAATCAAGGAAAATGTAGATCCTTACTGGCAAACCAAAGACTGGGCCGATCCCAACAAGCCCAATTTCATGGATAACCAGACCGGAAATCCTTCAGGTGACAGCAGGAACATCTATACGTACCTGGGTTCCTCGACGGATTTGACTGACACAACGAACGCCTTTGTCACGTCCAATGCTGGCTTGACAGCTGCCATCCTCGGAAATCCAACCCATACCACTGCGCAAATTATTAACTATATCCGAGGCGCGGATGTGTTTGACGCAGACGGTGACACCGATACCACAGAAAACAGACTCGTCATCACTGGGGACGTCCTTCACAGCGAACCGCTGGTGGTCTACTATGACTCCTCCACCACCATGGTCTATTTTGGAGCAAATGACGGGATGCTTCACGCCGTTAGGGACTTAGACGGCAAAGAGTCTTGGGCATTCATTCCTCCGGATCAGCTCAATCGATTAAAAGACATTATCGAAGGTGCAGGCCACCAATACTTTGTAGATTCCAGCCCCAGAGCTTACATCCACGATCACAATGCAGATGGGGAGATACATTCCATTGATAACGACCAGGTCATCCTCGTGTGCGGTGAAAGAAAGGGCGGCACGAGTTACTTTGCGCTGGATGTGACCACTCCCTCTTCTCCGGAATTTATGTGGAGAATCAATCAGAACGATGATGCATCCGCTGGAAACGCCCCACCGGCAACTACCCCTTTGGTTGTTCCTGAATTGGGACAGAGTTGGTCTGAGCCTCAGTTCGGCCTGGTAAAGACTTTTGACGGAGACACATCTGGCACCCCTGTCATGTTCATTGGCGGGGGGTACACTTCTGACAATTCCTTGGGCAAGGCGGTTCTGGCCATCAATGTTACTACGGGTGCTGTTGTGAAGACATTTAAGAACGATGGCGTTGACATCACGGACATGAATTACAGTATCCCGAGCTCAGTATGTATCCTGGATACAGATAACAACGGCTTTGTGGATAAGGTCTATGTGGGCGACCTTGGGAGCCAGATGTGGCGCTTTGGAAAATTTACTGACTTCATAGGCGATCCATTGGGTTTTCCCAATACGAACGAAAACATTACGAATTGGGAAGCTCAAGTCTTATTCCTATCAGATGCGACCCACACGAGAAAGTTTTTCTATCCACCGAGTGTAACCCAGGAGAAGGGCTACGACCTAGTTTTCATGGGCACTGGGGACCGGGAGGATGCTTGCGCGACCAGTAGCGCTGAAAGAATCTATTGCGTTAAGGATGTGCACACCTCCACTACACTAGAAGAATCGGATCTAGTCGATGTCACCGACCCTTCGACCGCACCGCCAGATATGAGTTCTGATCAAGGCTGGTACATTCAGTTGGCGGCAGGCGAAAAAGTGCTTGCGGAAAGCCTGATATTTTATAAGGCACTCTACGTCACCACCTTTACCCCAAATAATGATCCATGTTTGCCTGGAGGTATTGGAAAGATGTATGCCCTGGGCCATTTAACAGGTCAAGCCGTTTTGACCTTTGGCGGCGCGGACCTGACACGAAGTGTGACCGTAGGCGGTGGTATTCCTTCCAAACCGGTCATGGTCATCACCGCGGAAGGCACGCAAAAACTTTTTGTTTCAGTGGGAAGCACCAACCCTGATGCTACAAGCGAGTCTTTTGCAGCGGGAATCGTGGCCATTGATCCACTTGGCCCGCCACTCAACTTCTTCTACTTATGGTGGAAAGAGTTGATTGGCTGATATGAATTCC
>JASFPF010000189.1:0-4261 GCA_050116135.1 Deltaproteobacteria bacterium
ACTCAGCCGAAGGCAAACAGCTGGACCGAACAACCTCAACCTACTTGCCATCAACGCCTGTGTCAATGAAAACATCATTTCCTTTTTTCCCTGGTTCCAGGATCAAACAGGCCAGGGGGGGCAACGTCAGCGGAATCGACTGGGTAAAGCCATGAAAAGGAATTTCTTGTACCTCAACGTAATTCTCATTGCCGAGGTTGCTTCCACCATAATAGGCTGAATCGCTGTTGATGCGCTCATAATAACCGTCATTGCCGGGCACACCGATTCGATAACCGTATCTGGGCACAGGCGTGAGGTTGAGCACACAGACCAGGTGGGTTTTTTCCCCAAAGCGAAGATAGGAGATCACACTCGAATTCCAATCGTTGCAATCGATCCACGAAAAGCCTTCCGGAACCGGGTCAAGCTCCCATAGCGCGGGATGTTCACGATATAATCGACCAAGGTCCACCAGGAATCGTTGGAAACGCCGACGCAAAGGGTCTGACTCCAGGCCCCAATCCAGGCCCTTTGCGTGATACCACTCATCCCACGGGGCGAGTTCCATGCCCATGAACAAAAGCTTCTTGCCGGGATGTGTATACATGTACCCCAGCAGGAGCCTCAGATTGGCAAATTTTTGCCATTCATCCCCTGGCATCTTGCTCAGCAGGGACCTTTTGCCGTAGACCACCTCATCGTGGGAGAAGGGAAGGACAAAATTCTCACTGTAGGCGTACATCATGGAAAAAGTGAGGGTGTTGTGGTGGTATTTGCGATGAACCGGCTCCTTGCCAAAATAGAGCAAGGTGTCATGCATCCATCCCATATCCCACTTGAAGCCAAAACCAAGACCCCCCAGGTATGCCGGGGAGGTTACCCCTGACCAGTCGGTGGACTCTTCGGCCACGGTGAAGCAGCCGGGGAACAGTCCGTAAACGAATTCATTGAGCTTTCGAAAGAAGTCGATAGCCTCAAGGTTGTGATTTCCCCCATATCGATTGGGAATCCACTCTCCGTCTTTCTTCCCATAATCAAGATAGAGCATAGACGCCACGGCATCCACCCTGAGGCCATCAATATGATACTGATCCAACCAAAACAGGGCATTGGCAATAAGAAAATTGCGCACTTCGTGTCGGCCGAAGTTGAAGATCAAGGTTCCCCACTCGGCATGCTCTCCTTCCCGGGGATCACGGTGCTCGTAAAGGGCTGTGCCGTCGAAGAGCCTCAGGCTCCAGTCGTCTTTTGGGAAGTGGGCTGGCACCCAGTCCACAATGACACCGATGCCGTGCTGGTGACATATATCAACAAAGTACTTGAAATCATCTGGGTTTCCAAATCGACTTGTGGGGGCATAATAGCCCGTCACCTGATAGCCCCAGGAGGCGTCAAAAGGGTGCTCGGCCACCGGTAAGAGTTCCACATGGGTAAAGCCGAATCTCTTTACATGTTCAATCAACCTGGGAGCGAGTTCTCGATAGGTGAGCCATCTGTTTCCGTCGTCGGGTGCGCGCATCCATGAGCCCAGATGGACTTCATAGATGGCCATAGGTTGGTGGCGAAGGTTGACCCCACTGCGACTCACCATCCACTGACGATCCTGCCACTCATAGGCTCCCATGTCCCACACGATGGAGGCGGTACCCGGCCTGACCTCCATGGCAAAGGCATAAGGGTCCGTCTTTAACCTGAGGTCCCCTCTAGCGGTCTTGATTTCATATTTGTACAGGGCACCTGGCCCGAGGCCAGGCACAAAGAGCTCCCAGATCCCGGAAGCACCCATTTGCCTCATGGGAAAAAGCCTACCATCCCAGCCGTTGAACTCCCCCACCACGCTCACCCTTTTTGCGCTGGGCGCCCAGACGGCAAATGAGACGCCCGCCACACCGTCCATCTCCCGCAGGTGGGCTCCAAGCTTCTCGTAAAGGCGCTGATGGCTTCCTTGTCCCGCGAGATAGAGGTCTATATCTCCAAGGGTGGGCAAAAATCGATAAGGGGCGTCGCTTTCCCAGTGCTTTCCATCGGCAAAGGTAAACCGAAGCCTGTAGGGGAAAGGCAGCTTTCGATGAGGAATGAAGGCAGCAAAGAGACCACCTGGATGGCATTTTTTCATGACAACAGGTTTTCTCCCCTCAACAAGCAATGCTGCTCGAATCGCCTCGGGATGGAAAGCGCGAACCACAATCCCCCTTTTGCGTTTCATAGCATAAGGGTGGACCCCAAGAATGCTATGTGGGTCAGGGAGCTCAATACTGACTAGTTTCGTTATGTCTTCTGAAGGAATCCCTTTTAGTAAAGAGGCTTCTGACATATGAGTCCTCAACGAGCTGTCGGCCAGATCATCTATTATGATAGCCTTTTGGGATGGTGATCATCCATGGTTGTTCGGAGACCTGTTGACCGACTCGCTCCCTGCCATTCCCATCTTTTAGGGCGGAGAGCTTCACAGCCGTCAGGCGACATCTTTTTTGAGGGCAGGACCTCTTGTTGGCACGGCAGAACTTGAATCCATGGACTAAATTTTGGCCTCTTTTAGTTTCTCAACAAGGCGGTAGGGTATTCGCAGGTCCCCTCTTCCGATGCCCATTTGGACTCTGGGCTTTGCTGCCCCGTGAAAATCTGTTCCCCCGGTCATGACCAGCCCATGGCGGCGCGCAAGCCTCTCATACTGCGTGGTGCGCTCAGGGCCATGTTCGGGATAATAGACTTCCATACCTTTCAGTCCAGCCTCCTTTAAGTCCAACAGAAGATCCTCTAGGTCGCCCTCATCCTTTACATCAAGGGTGAAGGGGTGGCCCAGCACAGGAACCCCTCCTGCCCGCAAAATCATCTGGATGGCCTCACTAGGCAGAAGTCGATACCGGGAGACATAGGCAGCCCCATCCTTTCTCAAAAACGTCTTAAAGGCCTCATCAACGCTTCGAGCGGCCCCTTTGTGGACCAGTACCTGGGCAATGTGGGGCCTTCCGATCTGGCCTCCGCCCGAAATCGCCGCGATTTCGTAATATTGTATAGGTATCCCTAAGCCCTGGAGCTTTGCAACGATTTTTATGTTTCTATTGGCCCGGGCCTCTTGCACCCTCTTGAGGGTTTGCCTCAACGACAGGTCATTTAGCCGAAAAAGATAACCCAAGATATGCATGGTACCCGAGGGGACATGAGCACTAATTTCGATTCCAGACAGGATTTCAAGGGAAGGCGATAGTGGAAAGCCTAAGGCCTCTGCCGAGCCTTCGATGGTGTCATGATCTGTGATGGCTACAGCCCGGAGACCTATCTCCTTGGCTCTTTCAATGATCTTTAAAGGAGATAGGGAACCATCAGAAGCCGTTGAGTGGACGTGAAGATCTACCCAACCTGAGTTTCCGGAAGCCATCTCCATGGGGGAAAATGAAGAAGCCTCCTATATCCCAAGGGCATCTTCTTTAGCCTCTTCCTTTGTCTTGCACTCGATACATTGGGTGGTCACCGGCCGGGCCTTCAAACGTTTGATCGAAATGTCCTCACCACAGCTGTCGCAAACCCCATACGTACCATTGTCGATTCGCTCTAGGGCTTCACGAATCTTTACAATCAGCCGCCGCTCTCTATCCCGTATGCGCAGCATAAAATTGCGGTCGGCCTCCATGGCTGCCCGATCTGTGGGATCAGGGAAACTGGCCTTGCCGTCCGTCATCCCGGACACTGTTTCACTTGCCTCAGCCAGCAGAGTCTGCAACCGTTGTGTCAAAAGCTTCTTGAAATATTCGAGGTCCTTTTTTTTCATTTTACAACCCGCTCAAGATACAAAGTCAAAAAGTTGGGGCTTGCGAAAGACAAGGTGTCCGCATCAAACAGGGCAGTTGGAGCCTTAGAAAAAACAGATAATACAAAGGGGTGATATTGCCCTATTTAAGTTCTCATTACCCTGTCGAAAATCGTTTTTTTAACACAGGCCAGAGCCTGTGTAAAGCAAAAAAAGCTTCTCTGCAAGTTGTGTGGCGTCCTGAGTGAATCCTGTCAAAGAAGTAAACAATACTGGGGTCCCTGCAGTATCTTGCCACGCTGTCAATCAGTTGGCAATTTGGGGCCGGCGATGATAGGTAGTTGCCATCCTGAATTTTAAACCGACGCCTTCGCCCATTGATTGGATCATATTTCGTGGATGGGCGCTAGAGTCTTGTCCCAGAGATACTTTGCATCAGTCGGGGGCGGTCCAGAGCCTCTTTGAGCCAAGCAAGCAGACCAGAGAGCAAGGGCAGTAAAAACGATGTTCATTTCCCGGTCAGGATCCAAC
>JASFPF010000190.1:0-4258 GCA_050116135.1 Deltaproteobacteria bacterium
AACAATCGTTCCTTGGCTCATGCACCGGATCCCGGTAGTTACTTCCTTGAGGAAGTCCATATTGTGGGATACAAGAATGTAGGAAACATCAAGATCTTTCAAAATGTCAACCAATCTATCTTCCGTTGCCTCATCCAGGCCTGTGGTTGGTTCGTCAAGGAGCAAAACATCCGGTTCCATGGCAAGGACCGTGGCAAGGGAGACAAGCCTTTTTTCTCCGCCGGAAAGCTTGTGGGTGACTCTGCCCTCAAACCCAATTAAACCTAAGGACGCCAGTGTCTTCGTGGCAATCTCTTGGGCCTCGTCTTGTGACTTGCCCAGATTCAAGGGGCCGAATGCCACGTCCTCCAGGACGGTAGGGCTAAACAACTGGTCATCAGCATCCTGAAAAAGCAGGCCGATTCTCTTGCGGACCCCCCTAAAATCTTTTTCTTCCTTCGCTGGCCTGCCCATGATCTCTATCCTGCCCGAGGAGGGTTTTAAGAGCCCCATGATAATGTGAAACAGGGTGGTTTTCCCGCTTCCATTCGATCCCATCAAACCCATCCGCTCTCCCTCGTAAAAGGACAAGTTCAGCTTATCCAGGACCAGGGGACGACCTGGATAGCCAAAGCATATGTCCTCAAGGTGAATCATCAGACCATTCTTGTCCATTCCAATACCCCCAATGTCAGGATCAAGACCAGCATCAAGATAAGGGAGACAACATCCTTGGGCTTCAGAGAAAACATACTAAGGCTATAAAGGCGCCCCCTAAAGCACCGACATAGCATGGCACTGTGAACCCTGTCCGCCCGCTCGGAACTCCTGACCAGAAGCATGCCTACTAGATAAGCAAAGGTTTTATAAGTGTGCATATTGGTTCCAGGGCGGAAACCCCGAACCTTCATGGCATTCACCAGCCGCAGGTATTCCTGGTGTATGACATAAGTGTACCGGTAGGTGAAGAAAAAGAGATGAACGAGCTTTTTAGGGATCTTCAAGTCATGCATGGCATGTCCCAGGGTCAACAGGGAGGTTGAGGCAACGAGAGAAATCAACACGGCCATGATCGCATTCGATTTGATACTGATCCGGGCGGCATACAACACCCCCTCATGGGTCCCCAACAGCGGGCCCACTGAAAAGAGGGGTTTACCTTCAAACGTGAAGGGAAGAAAAAACCACAGAAAGATGATGAATAGATTGACAGGGACGAGACGGACGAGAACCTGCTTTACGGGCAACCTGGCCAACAGTGCCATAGAAAAGCCCAACGCGAGGGCCAACAGGAGAACCAAAAATCTATTGGACACGGCCACAACAACAGAGAAAAGGAATGCGAAAACGATCTTGACCCGAGGATCAAGATGCTGAATCAAAGAATCGCCTCCAGCCAATTCTGCAATCATCTGATGCTGCTACCCTTTTCTTCGACTCATAAAATACAGGGCTACGCCTGCAAGACCGAAGATATAGCCTATACCACATAACACCTCATTGACCGTGGGGCCACGACCGACCTGGTCGGCAAGCATCTTAACGATGGGGGTAAGCTTCCTGTCCAGGGATTCATCGATGAGGGTCTGTATTTCCTGACGGCTCAAGCCGGCAGCGGCAGGCGCAGGTGGCTCCGCAGCCGTTTTGGTCCCTGTCAAAGGCGTTGCCCCTTTGGTGGTGACCTGAACGCCAACTTCAGGGGGGCTGCCTTCGGCCCCATCCAGAACTGGGGTCATCTCCTCGACCGGTATTGTCCACTCTGCCAGATGACCCATGGAGGCCTTCAGTGCGATCTTGAGATCTGTCCTCTTGGGGACCTTAAAGGAAAACTCTCCCTTTTCATCGGTTTCCCCTGCCAGGAGTTGGTTCCCTTCCTTATCGTAAACGACTACCATGGCATTCTTCGCCCTCTTGCCACCGCTAAACTTGCTTTGCGTGTAGATCGTATCTCCTTCCACCCAGGCAAAGATCATCACCTTGTGTGCCCACGCCGGGGCACAAAAGAATAGTAGCCACAGGGCCGCACAAAGCAAGTAAACGATCCGCAACCGTCCGATGAAACCCGCCTCAGGACGACGAAAGTCTCGGCCCATATTTGCCCTCCAACAACTCCGGTTTTACCCTCCTCAGAAATAGGGCACAAGCTGCCGTTAACACGCCTTCAATGAGCATGACAGGGACATGGGCTGCCACCACCAATTTGGCCGCAGGCAAGAAGGCCTCACCAGTCAAATACAGGGAAAATCCCACCAGCACGCCGCTGATCAAAATGGAGCAGGCACCGCACGCAAAGGCTGTGACAGTGAATAGCACCTGCTTGGGATCAAGCCTCATACCCCAGCCAAACAGATAGTAACACATGACGGCAGGAAGGGCCATATTCAGGGTGTTCACGCCAAGGGTTGTAATACCGCCAAACTGGAAAAGGAGCGCTTGGAGTACCAGGCCGATCAGGATGGCGGGAAAAGCCTTCCACCCAAGGATGAGACCCAACAAGCCGTTGAGGATCAAGTGAGCTGAAGAAGGACCAATAGGCACATGCACCAGGGATGCCACAAAAAAAGCGGCTGAGAGTATCCCGACAGAAGGAATCTCCTCATGATCAAGGTTTTTGAGGCCAACAGCCACCCCCGCTGTTGTGAGAGCGGCACCTGCTATGAGAACACCCGGGGACAACACCCCTTCCGAGATATGCACGCCCTCTGAACCCGCCTCTCTCCTATTTTACCCCATCGCTTTGAACAAAAAAAGCCACGATTGTTGCCATCTTCTGATGACTGTTGACCTTCGTGGCTCGATTTTCTGGTTGTCAGAACCTAAGGCATGACCAAGGGCTTCAACCCTTTATTATTAAGAAATTATACTGCAAGGCATCCTCTTTGTCAAGTAAGCCAAACCTCTGTTGGTGGAGCCTTGAAAATAGGCCAGTATTTGGCTATGCTAAAAAGAGTTTGTGGGTATGGTTGAGAAAAGGGGGCTACAATGGTTGCTCTGTACGTGACATCGATTGGAAGGTTTACCGGCAAGGATCTCATTGCCATGGGGTTGATAGACCGCCTGAGACGAGATGGCTTCAATGTCGGCTATTTCAAACCGATGGGACACTTCCCCATCAAAGTGGACGGCACGGTCACCGACAAAGGCGCCTGGCTCATCTACCGACTTTTTGGGTTAGCCGATCCCGTTGAATGCCTCTGCCCAGTCGTGATTACCCGAGACCTGATGATGCAGAACTACGAAAAAGATGTCGCTGGCTTACAGGTGAAGATTGAAAAGGCCTTTAGAACGATATCAAGGCAAAAGGACATTGTCGTGATGAGTTGTGACAACAATTTCAGTGAGGGGAGCTCTTTTGGCCTGTCGGGCTCCCAGGTCATCACGTTGTTGAACGCCCAGGCCCTCTTTGTAGAGAGGTATGAAGGTGATTTTTCTGTCGATTTTCTCTTAGAGCTTAAAAAACTTATGAAAGGGCTCATGATGGGTGTCTTTTTCAATAAGGTTGAGGCCGCAGACCTGGCGGAACTGACACAGTCTGTCTCTCCCTTCCTGCGGCGAAAGGAGATGGACCTATTCGGCTCCTTGCTCATGGATACCCTGTTGGGGTCTGTCGCGGTGCGGGATCTCGTAGACCACCTGGGTGGTGACTTGGTTTGTGGCAAGGACAAGCTCGATGTCCTGGTAGAAAACTTCTTAGTGGGCGGCATGCAGGTGGACAAGTTCATCACTTACCTACTCAAACGCCCTGACTCGGCGGTTATTGTGGGTGGCGATCGAACGGACATCCAGCTAGTTGCTGTAGAAAACGGCGTGAAAGGTTTGATCCTTTCCGGAAATCTTTATCCTAATGACACCATCACGGCCAGGGCCGAGGCCAAGGGTGTGCCGGTCGTCGTGGTGCGAGATGATACATACACTGTGGCAAAAAAAGTGGAGGCCATGGTTGGCCAATTTACCTTGCATGACAGGGAAAAGATAGACCACGGCATCAAGCTGGTTGAAAAGGCCTTTGATTTTGAGAAGCTTTATAACCGATTGAACCTTACGGCCCCCCATGGACAAAGGGAGCATTGAACCGATTAAGCGAGCGCTAACCCCACAGCCTGCTGCGGGGTTAGCGAGCGTATATAAAACAGGTTCAACAGGTGCCCCTCTTAGTAAAAGGAAGGGCAGTATAAGAAGGGATTGGCGGTCTTGAACAGTCATCTGATTTGGATTGATCTAGAAATGACGGGCATCGATCCAGAAGCGCATGTCATTCTGGAGATAGCCACCGTGGTCA
>JASFPF010000191.1:0-4236 GCA_050116135.1 Deltaproteobacteria bacterium
CCAGCCAAGAAGCTGCCGACATCTACGGCATGGAGGTCATCGAGGAGGGGATTGAAACCAATCCCAGAAACTATACCCGATTTGTGGTGATAGGCGCCGAGCCACTTGAAAACGGGCCAAGGCAGAAGTCTTCTCTCATCTACTCGACGGGTAACCAGCCCGGGGCCCTCTACGAGACCCTGAAAGTATTTTCCGAAAATGGCATCAATTTGGTCAAACTGGAATCCCGTCCCATCCATGGGAAGCCCTGGGAGTATATGTTTTATGTAGACCTTGAAGCAGATGTTGCGTCGGAGTCATTCAAACACATCATGAGTGCTCTGGAAAAAAAGACGGACTATCTGAGGATTCTGGGAAGCTATTAAGAAGTGGAGATCTGATATTTCCTGAGTTTATTCCTGAGTGTCTTGCGATCAATCCTGAGCAACTGAGCGGCCTGGGATTTGTTTCCATTTACCCTGGCCAAGACCTTCATAACATGCCGTCGCTCCATTTCCTCCAGACTGGTGGGTTCTGTATCCACCATTTCAGAAAAGAGTGTGTTGGAATAGACAAGATCCTGTGAGGTAATCGTCTTATCTCGCGCAAACACGACCAAGCGTTCCACAGTGTTTTCCAATTCGCGAACATTTCCAGGCCAGGTGTATTCTGTAAGTGTGTTCATGGCATCATCGGAAAAACTTTTGACGGACTTTCCTTGTTTTCGGTTGAAGTCCCTTAAGAAGTGATCCACCAGCATTGGGATATCCTCTTTGCGATCTCTCAGGGGGGGCAAATGGATGGAAACCACATTAAGCCGAAAGAAAAGGTCCTCACGAAAGAGCCCCTTGGCTATAGCCTCCTGGGGGTCTCGGTTCGTCGCTGAGATCAGACGGACATCTACTCTGATGACCTTGTGATCTCCCACCTTAGAAACGCACTTTTCCTCTACCGCCTTGAGAAGCTTCGCCTGGATTTCCAGGTTGATATTGGATATCTCATCAAAAAAAAGGGTCCCTCCTCGGGCCATCTCAAACTTTCCGTGTTGGGTCGAATCTGCGCCGGTAAAAGCCCCTTTAACGTGGCCAAAAAGCTCGCTCTCAAAAAGCGTCTTCACAAGTGTGCCACAATCCACGGATATGAAGGGATATTCATGCCGAAGACTCATCTCATGGATCTTCCGGGCTGCAAGACCCTTGCCCGTGCCACTTTCGCCTTGAAGCAGGACAGTACTGTCCGTGGGGGCAACCATGGCGATCATCTCCTTCACCTTTTCCATGCCAGGACTTTGACTGATGATTTCAGTCTGCCTCGGCCTCTGCTTAAGATCCTGTTTGAGAACAACGTTTTCAATGGTGAGGCGACGATTTCTCAGCACCCGGTTCACCAGCGCAACGAGCTCCGGAGGCGTGAAGGGCTTGGCGATAAAGTCAAAAGCTCCCAGCTTGATAGCCTGGACAGCCGTTTCGATGGAGCCGTGCCCCGTGATCATGACGACCATTGCCTCGGGGTCTAAGTCTTTGATCCTGGCCAGGACGAACAAGCCATCTTCGTCCGGCATCTTCAGGTCCAGCAAAATGAGATCAAATGACCACTCTTCCAACAGGACCAAGGCCCTGCGACCGCTTTCTGCCAGCGTGACGCTGTGGCCACGCCTGGTGAGAGTTTCGTGACAGGCGTCCCGCATGAATGCATCATCGTCTATTACCAAGATGTTATACCCGGCATCCATAGAGTCGCTTCCCTATTACACTTTGCATCTTCGTTTCGCAGCCTTAAAAGCCAGGCTCTGCAATCCGTAATCCACGTTCAATGCCCTCCTCGGCCACGGGCAATAAGATGGTAAACGTGGCCCCCTGCCCCTTTGAACTTTCAATCGTTATGGTGCCACCGTGTTTTTGCACGATACCGTGGCAGATAGAAAGGCCCAGCCCCGTTCCCTTGTCTTGTTTCTTGGTTGTAAAAAAAGGTTCAAAGATTCTCACAAGATCTTGGTCTTCGATCCCACAGCCCGTGTCAGAGCACTCGATTCGCACCCTGTTTGTAGCAGAGACAAACTCGGTGCGCAGGGTCAGGGTACCCGTCCCCTCCATCGCCTGGGCAGCGTTGATGATCAGGTTGATAAAGACTTGTTCCAGTTTGTTTTCGTCCCCAGGGACCTTTGGCAGGTCAGAAGCAAAGGACCTGTGAATAGAGACGTTTCTGAGAAGGACATGATCCTCCAAGAACTCGATCACATTATGTATAATTCTGTTGATCTGAACAGGCTTCGGGTGCGGGTCTTCCTGGTATGAAAAGTCGCGTAGCCCTTGGACAATGATTTTGCATCGGTGAGCCAGCTTGTTAATTTTAAGGATCTTTTCTCGGTTGGGGTTCTCTTCAGTCATATCTTCTAACAAGAGATGACTGTACATGAGGATGCCACCAAGGGGGGTATTCAGTTCATGGGCCATCTCGCTCGCCATTCTACTTGTGGCCTTTAGACGTTCGGCACTAAGAAGTCTTCGGTCTCTTCGAGTAAGCGTCATCTCTTGTTAGCCGTCAATGCCTGCGCTGTTGTTCAGTTATGAAACCCCAGCCAGTCTGGCGAGTTGTCTCAGGGTCGTGATACCATTTTCGTTCAATATATGAATAAGACGTTGAAAAAGCAAGGCCGTTGATAAGGCATCACCAAAGGCAGTGTGACGGTCCTGTGTGGTGACTCCAAAGTGTTTGGCCACTATGTCAAAGCGCGTATCAGGGCCGCTTTCGGGATCCATGAGGTCCACATCTTGCAGACGCCGAATCCAGGCGGCCACCAACGCCGTATCAATGACTTGATTCTGTATGGGAAACCCAAAACATCCTTCCATCGCGTGATTTAGGAATTTCATATCAAAAGCCGCATGATGAGCCACCACCACATCATACCCAATGTAGTCCAAGAACCTGACCAGGATCTGAGAAATGTGCGGCCCCTCGCTGGCAATGCCAGGGGTGATGCCGTGGATGAAGATCGACGAGGTGGGAATGGCGCGTTCCGGATCAATCAGCTCGTAAAAGGCGTTACCTAGATGAATCCGTCCTGCTATAATCTTCACCGCGCCAAGGGACAGGAGTCGATCCCCTCCTTCGAGGTCTAGGCCCGTGGTTTCCGTATCAAAGACGACAAAGGGAGCTTCTAAAACGGGGGTTTGGGGCTGATAAGCATCCTTGACATCTTGTTGTTTGCGGAGGGCCTTCGGCATATCGTCACACCCCGTATGCTGAGTAAACCGCTTCCTCAGCTCGTCTGAGGGGCTGCCCCCATGAAGGACGCTATAAGCTTTCTGGAAAATGTGCTTCCAATTCACCTTGCAGATCTCGAACAACGTGAAAGGCCTCGACCAGGGATTTTTCCTGGAGCTTGGGCAGGGCCTTTGGGTCTAGATAATCACTTGGTTCTATTCCCTTCTCCTTTTGCGTCAAGTGGTGATTCAGCTTGAGAAGCAACATGAAGCCAAAGGCCTCTTTAACATCCTCTGCAAGACCTGGGGCGAGCAGCTCTTTGCGCTTCACCAGTTCTAAGCGGTTCAAGGTGTTGGTGACATTGCTTTGCAGACTCAAACTGAACACCCGAAGCGCATCCACCAAAGGCACGAGACCGCTCATTTTCAAGTTGAGTTCATCCTTATGATCCCCGCTTTTTTCAAGAACCAGGGTCCTGAGAAAACCCAAGGGCGGCCCATTATAAAGGGCGTTGGTGGTGAGGTGCCTCAAGAAGCCTCGGTTTTTTTTGATATTCTCATTTAAAAAAACCCGGAGCCTTTGGGCCAATATGGCATTGCCTGTCAGGGGGCGGAAATCAAAGAAGATGGAACAGTTTCTCAAATCTTCAGGAGAGGCCTTGTTGATCCACCGTGAAAAATAATGTTGCCACATGGTCTCCGGCTGGCACCATTTGGGATTACTTGCCATAATGTCCCCACGGCATTTCGGAAAACCACAGGTTTCCAAACCAGAGACAACTGTCTCAGCCAGACGCAGGAAATACCGATGCACCTCTTCATCAGCGTCATGTTCAGGATCCGAATAGATAATCGCATTATCCTGATCGGTCCGAAGGGTCTGCTCTTTACGGCCCTCACTGCCCAAGGCGAGCCAGCAATAAGACACAGGGGGAGGACCCAGCCCTTCTTGCTGCAAGCCTTCCTCCGTCAGGGCAATGACCCTGCGTGTGAGACGGTCATTGCACTCAGAAATAAAGGCGGTGATATCTTTGGCAGACACGCCCGAGCC
>JASFPF010000192.1:0-4235 GCA_050116135.1 Deltaproteobacteria bacterium
CTTGAACCAAGCGAAAGAGGTTCTTCAGATCGAGGCCGATGGGATTGCGGGCCTCATAGATCGTCTAGACGAGAATTTTGTCAAAATGGTCAATCTCATTCACGCCTCCCAAGGGCGGGTTATTATAACGGGCATTGGAAAATCTGGGATCGTGGCCCGGAAAATCGTGGCAACGCTAAACAGCACCGGGACCCGCTCCCTTTTTCTGCACCCTGTAGAGGCGATGCACGGTGATCTAGGCATGGTCAGTGCCGATGATGTCATCATTGCCCTTTCCAACAGTGGTGAAACCGATGAGCTGAACATGCTGATTCCCAGCCTAAAAGGCATTGGGTGTCCCTTGATAGCCTTCACCGGGCAGCTGGATTCCACACTCGCCGGGCAGAGCGACATTGTGATCGACACAGGCGTTGATCGGGAAGCTTGCCCGCTGGGGCTGGTCCCCACAGCGAGCACCACCGCCGTGTTGGCGGTAGGCGATGCATTGGCAGTGACCCTCATCCGTAAACGGAACTTCAGGGCAAAGGACTTCAAGCAGTTCCACCCGGGTGGGAGCCTGGGCCAGCGCCTGTCACTTAGGATTCGGGAGATCATGTTCACAGGCAAGAACATTCCGAAGGTTAACAAGGGGCAGACCATGCGCCACGCCATCCGGGAGATCAATCGCCTGCAGCTGGGAGCCACCCTGGTCGTGGAGAAGGATAACCTCCTCGTGGGGATTATCACGGATGGGGACATTCGGCGATACCTCTTGACACACGAGAATATCTACGAGCGTTATGTTGAAGAGGTGATGACGAGACACCCCAAGACCCTCGGTCCTGATACCCTGGCCTCACAAGCCTTGAGTCTCATGGAAAAGAGTCAGATTACAGTCTTACCTATTGTCAACCCCCTGCAGAAAGTGCGAGGGATATTGCATCTCCACGACATTCTTGGAAAGGGAGCCTTCAAGTTCAATGGTGGCTGATACAAACCAACTGCCAAGGGGATTGATTTGCCCGCTGATAACGCCGATGAAGACCGGGGATGTCTTGGACGCAAGGGTCCTTGATCGACTCATCGATCATGTGGGCATGGGTGCCGACGCCTTACTCCTCGGTGACTTGTTCTGGGGTGAAGGCCTGGCGTTGAGCCCCGAGACTCGGGTGGAGCTGGCGTGTACGGCCCTGGAGATCATACAGGGGAAATGGCCGGTCCTGATCACCATTACCGCTGAGAGCATGAAAGCGACACGGGCCCTGTTGGCTCCCATAGAGGCCTTTGTTGAGCGTTCCGACTATGCTGGAAGACTCTTTTGGGTCGACTATCCCATTTATTACCATAGTAACCGAGGGTTGCCGCAGTGGTATGAATCCATGGCCCGTGATACGGGAATCGGGTTTATACTGGGCAACCACGCCGGGCTGGTCGAACGACGTAAGAGGCCCATTAAGCATAAGAATATTCGGACCCGTGTATTGAAAAAAGCCTCACAGATCGAGAAAGTGCAGGGTTTGATCTTTAGAGGTTCGCTGAAACGGTCGATGAATTACCACCAGGCGGTCCGCCACCGTGGAAATTTCAGGTTCTATGACGGAGATGAGATGGTGTTTATCAGACAGCCCAGCTCCAACGGCGTTGTGGCTGGCGGGGCCAACCTGCTACCCCAGGCTTGGCGTGAGATCACATGGTCTTGCCTGAACCGACATGATGTCCGGCAACAGTATGCAGATCATACAAACCAGATATTGGAAACAGGTGTGATGCTGGAAGAATGTTATGATCTTTTCTCACATAACCCTGCGGCTATCCTCAAACGTATGCTTCACGTGGCGGGGGTGCTTCCCAATGCCCACACCGCTTCAGCCACGCAGCCATCCACAGCGAGTCAAAATCGCGCCGTTGAGGCCATTTGCAAGAAGTATGATCTGATATAAACGGGTGGACCACAGAGGCGAGCGAATCTCAGAACTTGAAAGCGGAAGGGATCATTCCATGAAAAGCAAGGAACATCTCGAAACTTCTATCCTGACCCTTGGCCCGGCCAAGATTGCCTCTCCTGTTGTGACAAGGGCAAACGCCATGGGCAACAGGTGCTTTGTCTCGGAAGAGCGCATTCTGGTGAACGTTGTCGAAAAAGATGTGACCATAGCGGCCAAGAAGCGCGGCCGGCTCCTATCCTTTGAGCGGGCGGGACCACAACGCAAAATATTTTTTGATCCGAGCAAACTTCGTTGTGCCGTCGTGAGTTGTGGCGGCTTATGCCCGGGGATCAATGACATTATCCGCGCCATTGTATTGGCGCTTTACCACAACTATGGCGTTCGCAATATTTATGGCATCCAGTACGGATTCCAGGGTTTCATACCCTCCTATGGTCACGAGCTTGTCAACCTGACACCAGACTTTGTCAGCAATATCCACGAAGACGGCGGCACAGTTCTCGGCTCTTCCAGGGGGCCCCAGGAGATTGAGAGCATTGTGGATGCATTGGAGCGGATGAACATCCGCCTGCTTTTTACCATTGGCGGAGACGGAACCATGGTGGCATCGGCCAAGATTGCCGATGCCATTAAGAAAAGAGGGTTGAAGATCGGTGTCATCGGTGTGCCCAAAACGATTGACAATGACATCTATCTCATAGACCGATCCTTCGGGTTTGACACAGCGGTGGATGTGGCCGTCAATGTCATCCGCTCTGCCCACAATGAGGCCACGAGCGCCCCGAATGGGATAGGGCTGGTAAAGCTCATGGGCCGTCAATCAGGCTTCATCGCAGCCTCGGCGACTCTGGCCATGCCGGTTGTGAATTTTGTCCTTATCCCGGAATCGGATTTTGACTTAAACGGTCCCTCGGGATTGCTTGAGGCCCTAAAGGCGCGTTTGATGGACAGGAAACACGCTGTCATCGTCGTGGCTGAAGGGGCAGGCCAGAGATTTTTTAAGAAGAAACCCAAGCAGCGCGATGCCTCTGGAAACATCGGTCTACATGACATTGGCCTCTTTCTGAAGGAGGCCATTAAGGATTATTTCAGAAAAGAGAAGATGGAAATCAACCTGAAGTATATTGACCCTAGCTATATGATCCGGAGTGTTACAGCCAACACCAATGATGATGTCTTGTGCAGCATGCTGGCCCGGAGTGCCGTACATGCCGGCATGGCTGGAAAGACGAAAATGCTTGTGGGCCTGTGCAATAATCAATTTGTCTATATTCCCATGGAGGCAAGCGCGGGAAAGCGAAAACAGGTGGACTGCACCGGGGATATGTGGATGAGTGTGCTGGAGACTACAGGCCAACCCTCGTTGAAACACTAGATGACATCTATCATCTACCATTCATCACTATCATTGACGACTGGCCTATGATCAATGACTAATGCCCAACAACCCGTGTCCTACCCCATGACTTATGATCTGGTCCCCCCCGGTGAGGTCTTCCACAGGATTTCAAGGCTTCAGCGGGAACTGGATGCCATTTCCCTGGGTGGGGCCATGATCCTGGATGGGGTCAATATGTTTTATTACACCGGCACCCTTCAAAATGGCGTCCTGTTTGTTCCGGCGGAGGGAGACCCCGTCTTATTCATACGCCGGAGTTTTGAACGGGCCCAAAAAGAGACCCCTCTTAAAGCGCTGGTTCGGCTCAAGGGCCTGGGGGAACTTCCGGGTTGGCTACAGACCCATAGTTACCAGACAGCCCGGGTGGGGCTGAATGAGGCGACACTTCCGGTGTCAATTTTTAGAAGGATTTCAGAAATCTTTCCCCAGACAGCGTTTGAAGACATGGGTCTCACCCTGTCCATGATTCGTTCGGTCAAGTCGGATTATGAAGTGAGCCTGATTCGCGAAGCTGGAAAGAAACACAAAGTCCTGTACGATCATATACCAGGCATGATCCGGGAAGGGATGACGGAATGGGACCTCGGATCGGCTATCCACAACAAGATGCTCAAGCTCGGTTACACGGGGATGCCGAGACTGGCTACATTCAACAGCGAGTTCTTCGCAGGTGTCGTCAGTTTTGGCGAATCGGGCAATTATCCCACCGCTTCCGTGGGTCCGGGGGGTTCGGTGGGGCTTTGCCCTGCATTTCCCTTTCTGGGCGGCGCCAGAAGGCTGAAGAAGGGGGACATCATTTTTGTTGACACCGGCTTTGCCTATGGGGGGTATTTCACGGACAAGACCAGGATCTTTGCATTGGGGCGTCCCCATGAGAGAGCCGTGGATGGGCACAAGATTTGCCTGGACAT
>JASFPF010000193.1:0-4204 GCA_050116135.1 Deltaproteobacteria bacterium
CTTTCCTACCACAGAATAATCGATGCAGCTGACGGCTGTCACATAATCCCGCTTGTCTCCGATGACCCACGCATCCTTCAAATAGGGGCTGAACTTTAAACGGGTTTCCAAATACTGGGGCGAAAAGGGCCTGCCGTCCCTCAGCGTCATCACGTCCTTGGAACGATCGAAAACGACCAGGTGACCGTCTTCATCAATAAAACCTCTGTCCCCGGAATAGAGCCACCCATCCTGCAGGGTCTTTTCCGTGGCCTCAGGATTCTTGTAATAACCCAGGAAGACAGAGGGGCTCTTGGAGATAATTTCCCCGTCCTCGGCAATCTTCACTTCTGTTTGCGGAAGAGGAACGCCCACGGTGTCAAACTTGATGTCGCCACTGCGATGCACCACAGAGATACCGGCGATCTCCGTCTGTCCGTAAATCTGTTTCAGGTTTACCCCTAAGGCATGGAAAAAGCGAAAGTGATCAGGGCCCATGGCAGCCCCCCCGGAATAAGCGTATCGTACACGGCTCAGCCCCAGATGGTCCTTGAGCTTTTTCTGCATACCAATATAAGCCAACCATTGGAGGCATCTCCAGTACCACGGCACTGACTTTTTCTGAAATTGAAGCTCGGCAACGTGGTAGCCGATCTTGGTGGCCAGTTCAAAAATCTTTCTCTTGACCCACGGGGCATCCAGGTACTTGACCTGAACGGTGCGGGTCATCTGCTCGTACAGGCGCGGCGGGGCAAACATCACATGAGGACCAATCTCGCGAGTGTTTTCCTGGGCCGTTTCAGGCTCCTCTGGAAAATTAAGGGTAAAGCCTATCTGGAGCCCGCAGGAGATGGACATCATCTGCTCACCGATCCAGGCAAAGGGAAGGTAGGAGACAAAATCATCTGTTTCAAAGCACGGATCCACGGACATGAGATTTCTACCCATGCTCAGCAGGTTCCAGTGAGACAACAGAGCCCCCTTGGGCAATGCCGTGGTGCCTGAAGTGTAAAAGAGCAGGGCCACCTCGTCGCCATGGCCCTGATTGATCACCCTTTCAAAAAGCCCCGGTTCCTCTTGGTCCAACTCTTTGCCCAAAGCCTGAACCTCTTCGAGGCTGATCAGGTAGTCCTCATGGTAGTTTCGCATCCCCTTGGGATCATCCCAGATGATCCTTTCCAGCCTGGGACAATCGTCAAAGATGGAAATGGCCTTGTCCACTTCTTCCTGTCCTTCGCCAAAGAGAAATCGGGTGTCGGAATGGTCGACAATATACTTCACCTCATCCATGAGACAGTCCTGGAAAAGCCATACAGCGACGCCACGGGCGCAAAGGGTAGCCATCTCGGCCCACAATCCTTCGGGGCGGTTGTCACCGATCATGGCAACCTTGTCTCCCTCCTTAAGGCCAAGACGAATGAGGCCCAGGGCGAGGTGTTTGACGTTCTCAAGGTAGTCCTGCCAACTGATGGGTCTCCAGATGCCGAACTCCTTTTCCCGCATGGCCACCTTCGCCTTGCCGTATCCCCTTGCCCGTTTCCAGAACAGTTTAGGGATCGTGAGGTCTTTTGTAATCTCCACGCCGGAGCGGTCTATGTTACCTCCTTGTGGCATATAGGTCCTCTTCACCCAGATACGCCTTGATCACCTCAGGGTGGTTTTGCACCTCTTCTGGGGTGCCATCAATAATCTTGTTTCCAAAATTGAGAACAAAGACACGATCGGAAAGGTCCATCACCACGCCCATGTCGTGCTCCACCAAGATACAGGTGATCTTCCAACGTTCCTCTTCATTGATGTCTAGAATGAACCGGGCCATGTCTTCGACTTCTTCCAAATTAAGACCGGCCAAAGGTTCATCCAGAATGAGAAGCTCAGGCTCCAAGGCAAGGGCTCGGCCCAATTCGACCCGCTTTTGCAGGCCGTAGGGGAGCATGCCCACTGGTTTGTCCCTAATATGTTCAATTTCCAGAAGATCGATGATCTCCGCTTCGATAAATGCCCGGTGTTCAATCTCCTCACGGGCAGTCTTACCCAGGTAAAAAGCCCCACTCGTAATGCCGGATCTGAGATGGATATGGCGGCCAAGGCGGATGTTATCGAGGACGGTCATTCCACCAAAGACCTCCACCTTCTGAAAGGTCCTGGCGATGCCGAGTTTGGCCCGCTCATACGGCTTGAGCTGGCCAATATTTTGCCCCTTGAAATAGATATTCCCCTTTTGCGGATGGTAAAGCCCGTTAATGCAATTCATCATCACGGTCTTGCCGGCCCCGTTCGGTCCAATAATCGAATGGATCTCCCCCTGGCTGACCTCCAGGCTGATGCCAGCCAGGGCACCGACCCTCCCAAAATACATGTGAAGGTCCTCTAGTGCCAAAAGGGTGTCTTGTGCTTTGATCTGATTGGATGTGACCAATGGTTACCCTCTACCTACCTTTATCTCACCAAAGCCTCAGCCATGTGTGATCCTTTGATGGAGACGACACAGCACCTGGTCTCCGGTGCTGCCAAAGAAGATGAACGCCCTTTGGCTTACTGCCAGGCCGACATATTTGGGCGAGCAGGCGCAACGCCTTGAAGCGTATTCTCCCAGCTGGTAACAATGACGGTTTCGTAAAAAGTCGATTTTACTCACTCCGTGAACATTTTGGGAATTATAAAAAATCGGCATGCCCCCGTAAGCTGTTGTTCTTAGATAAAAAAATGGACCCTGTCAAGAAAGAAGTTCACAGCCTGAAAGGGCCTGTCCACCTCCTAGGAGAAGATCATGCTAGGATCATGGGGGTCCCCCTGCCCTTGTTGGAGGGATAAGGAAAAAGGAGAGAAGGCGGAGATTAGAACTGTTTGAGAACCCGCTCAAAGCCTGGCATGGCTTTCTTGATCGTGTCGTCGTCCACACAAAAAGCAATGCGAAAGAAACCAGGACATCCGAAGCCTCTGCCTGGGACGGTGAGGATCAATTCCTCCTGAAGGGCTCGGACAAAAGCGACGTCGTCGGGGGCGGGGCTTTTTGGAAAAAGGTAGAATGCCCCCTTTGGTCTAATGAATTCATAGCCACACTCAGACAGACCATCGCACAGGAGATCCCTTTTTGCTTGGTAAGCCCCTATGTCCACGGATACACCCTGTAACGACTCAATGGCCCGTTGCATCAGAGCCGGGGCGTTGACATATCCCAGGGTACGGTTGGCCAAGGCCATGCCGGCCAGAAGATCTTCTTTATAGGTCGACTGGGGATTGACCGCCAAGAATCCGATCCGCTCGCCAGGGATGGAAAGGTCCTTTGAATAGGACGTGGCAATCATGCTTTCAGGGTAGCACGTGAATAGGGCCGGCACCCGAATCCCGTCAAAGGCTATCTTGCGGTAAGGCTCATCTGAAATGAGATAAATCGTCCGTTTGAATCTGTGGCCTTCTTCTCTTAAGAGAGCCCCCAATTGCGCGAGGCTTTCTTCGGCGTAGATTTGGCCGGAAGGGTTGTTGGGAGAATTGATAAGGACTGCCTTGGTTTTTGCTGTGATAGCCCCCTCTATGGCCCCAAGGTCCAGCGTGAAATCCGATTTGGTGGGCACGGTCTTGAGAACGCCGCTGTGGTTGTCCACATAGAAACCATACTCCACAAAATAAGGGGCTGGCGTAATCACCTCATCCCCGGGGTCTAGGATAGCCTTTAACATCACATTCAGGGCGCCGGCAGCGCCACAGGTCATAATGACCTCATTGGCCGTAACCGGGGTCCCCTGCTCTGTGGATACAAACTCGGCCACGGCCTGCCTCACCGAGGCATATCCTATATTTGGCATGTAGCTATGGTGTCCGGTGCCCGAGGCCCCTGCCACTTGGATCAAAACCTCTTTGAAGCGGGCAGGGGGTTCCAGATTGGGATTTCCCAGACTGAAGTCAAAAACCTTGTCAGCGCCATATGTTGCCTTGAGTTGTGCGCCCTCCTCAAACATTTTGCGAATCCACGAAGCCTTCTCCAAAACGGCTTGAATCTTTGCAGCGATTGACATGGCAGCCCCCCAGAAAAAATTGTTGTGAATCAAGAACAATGAACTACCCCGCCGCAAGCAGCGGGGTATCAAGAATTCAGAAGACAGAATTCAGGAGACAGAATAGATTTCCCGACCGATCACGCGGGGTCCACACCAACCTTTTTCTACTGCATTCTGACTCCTGGCTCCTGGATTCTTTAACAAGCATCATAGAGCTCGATGGCTAA
>JASFPF010000194.1:0-4188 GCA_050116135.1 Deltaproteobacteria bacterium
GGAGGGCTCTCTCACTCCTTCTCGGCCACGCTGGCCTAATTTGCCTTTAAATACAGGAAGATATCCTTATCTGATCCAGCATGGCCTAGGTTGTACTGCGTTGGCACGGAGGTTGCTCTCGTTCGATGAGAATTAGGGCCAATTGTATGTTTCACAAATACGGCAGAAGGAAGAAGGAGATCAATGGAACGTGAGGTAGAGGAGCTGGAGGCGTTGAACGAAGAGCATGGGGGCTATGAAAAAGAGACCACGGAAGCCTTATTGGCAGAAGGGAGGGTCTTCCGTCCCCTACCCCAATTGGTGGTAGACGCGAACCTGAACCCCAACGATTATGACGAGGCCGTGATAAGAGGGCGAGATGATCTGGAAGGTTTTTGGGAGGAAGCCGCTCAGGAATTGCACTGGTTCAAAAAATGGGACAAGGTGCTCGATCGCTCTGATGCCCCTTTTTTCAAATGGTTCCCAGGCGGAAAGACCAATATTGCCTACAATGCCCTGGATCGTCACATTCAATCACACCGAAAAAACAAGGTGGCGATTATTCACGAGAAGGAGAGCGGTGAGCGAGAACGTCTCACCTATTATGATCTGTACAGGCGGGCGAACCGGTTTGCCAATGTCCTGAAGTCCCTGGGGATCAAGAAGGGAGACCGGGTCGCCATATATCTTCCCAACATCCCCGAAATCGCCATTGTGATGCTGGGTTGTGCCAAGATTGGCGCCATACACAGCGTAATTTATGCGGGATTTAGTGCGGTGGCCCTTCGAGAGCGGACCAACCATGCGGAGGCGAAGGTGGTCGTGACAGTGGACGGGTTCCACAGAAACGGCAGAATTATCAAGCTCAAAGAAGTGGTTGACGATGCCATGACAGCCTGTCCTACCGTGGAAACGGTGATCGTGGTGCAGCGGGCAGGGGTTGAGATTGACATGAGTGACGGGCGTTATTTGTGGTTTCATGATTTGATAGAGGGGGAGCCCCCGACTTTTGACACGGTAAAAATGGACGCCACAGACCCCCTGTACATATTGTACACCTCGGGCACAACAGGCAAACCCAAGGGGGTGCAACATTGCCATGGGGGTTATATGGTTGGCATCCATCGGACGTTGAAATGGGTGTTTGACATTAAGGAGACGGACATCTTCTGGTGTGCGGCAGACCCGGGGTGGGTCACAGGACACAGCTATATCGTTTACGGTCCCTTGTGCGCCGGGACGACGACGGTCATGTACGAAGGCCATCCGCTGTTCCCTGGACCGGACCGCATGTGGCAGATCGTGCAGAAGTACGGGGTCAATATCTTGTACACCGCCCCCACGACCATTCGGATGCTTATGCGGTTTGGCGCTCACCATCCCAAGAGACATGACCTTTCGACGCTGCGCATCCTTGGTACGGTGGGCGAGCCCATCAACCCCGAGGCGTGGGTCTGGTATTATGAAAATGTGGGCAGCCAGAACTGCCCCATCATGGACACCTGGTGGCAGACAGAAACAGGCATGTTCATGGTCACCCCCACCCCCACGAACGTCTTGAAGCCGGGTTCGGCATTTAAACCCTTCCCCGGCGTACACGTTGATGTGGTGGATGCTCACGGCGAGCCGGTGCCACCTGGCAAGGGGGGACACGTCATTGTCAAGGAGCCCTGGCCGGCCATGCTCCAGGGGCTCTACAAGGACCCAGAAAAGTACAAGGAAGTTTATTGGTCCAAGATACAGGGCGCCTATCTGGCTGGCGACATCGCCACGAAAGACGAAGAGGGGTATTTCCGGTTCCAGGGGCGTTCCGATGATGTTCTGAACACCGCTGGTCACCGGATTGGCACCGCTGAGATAGAAAGCGCCATCGTGAGTCACAAGTATGTTGCCGAGGCCGCATGCATCGGCGTTCCCGACAAAGTCAAAGGAGAAGTGGCCAAGCTTTTTGTCACGTTGAAAGAAGGGATCGACATTGATGAGGATGAGACGACGTTAGTTAACGAACTCAAGGCCCATGTCCGAAAGGAGCTGGGGCCCATCGTCGTCATCCGCGGGATCGAGTTTAGGGACAAACTGCCCAAGACCCGTAGCGGAAAGATTATGCGTCGGGTCCTCAAGGCACGGGAATTGGGGTTAAAGGAAGGAGATCTGTCCACCTTGGACGACTAAATAATCTTGGAAAGGAGGAGGAGTTTATGACAGCAAGTGTGTGGTGGTTGTTTATTTTTGTTTTGGCCTACTGGGCCTATTGTGTCACCTGGGGGGTCAAAGGGTACCTGTCGTCAAAAACGGCGTCAGACTATTTTATTGCCGGCCGCGCCATCCCGACGTGGGTGTATGTCCTTGCGGCAACGGCAACGTCCTTTTCAGGATGGACCTTCATGGGGCATCCCGGACTTTTGTATCGTGATGGCTTTCAATATGCCTATGCATCATTTTATGCCATTACGATTCCCTTCACAGGGGTTATTTTCCTTAAAAGGCAGTGGATGCTGGGGAAACGCTTCGGATATGTGACGCCGGGCGAGATGTTCTCAGATTACTTCAAATCTGATGTCATCAGGATTCTTACCGTTGTTGTTGCCCTGTTTTTCTCCATTCCCTATCTCGGCGTACAGCTTCGGGCCTCCGGGTTTTTGTTCAATGTGCTAACAAACGGCCTGTTTAGCGTCGAGGTGGGCATGTGGATGTTGTCCATCGTGGTCTTTCTTTATGTGGCTTCCGGCGGACTGAGAGCGGTGGCCTATGTGGACACGGTGCAGTGTCTGTTGCTGGCAGGCGGTATTACCGCTATCGGTATCATTGGCATTTCCTTTGCCGGCGGCTGGTCAGCATTGAATCAAGGGATTGCAAACCTTTCCAGCCTTGACACAAAAATGACCGCCGAGGGTTACAGTCACTACATTGCCATTCCAGGTGTCATTCAGTTTGTCAGTTCCGGCCCAAAAGCCCTTGGCGGCGCCTGGACAGGGATCATGATTCTTTCTTATGCCTTTGCACTCATGGGCATTCAGTCCTCGCCGGCTTTTTCAATGTGGTCCTTTGCCAATAAGAATCCGAAACCTTTTGCTCCGCAGCAGGTTTGGGCTTCCTCATTTGGCATCGGCGGCATCCTGATCTTTTTTACGGCCATACAAGCCTTCTCAGGGCATCTTATTGGTTGCGACATGAAAATGTTGGAAGCAGGATTTGCAACGGACATCACCAAGCTTGGAAAAGACCTCATGGAAATGCCAGGTAAGCAAGGCATGATTGTACCGGCATTGATCAATCTCATGCAAGATACTGCGCCATGGCTGGTGGGGCTCCTAGCTGTCTGTGCGTTGGCAGCCATGCAATCTACGGGGGCTGCTTACATGTCCACCGCAGGCGGTATGCTAACCCGAGACCTTTACAAACGCTTTCTATTCCCGGGGGCGACCCACAAGACACAAAAATTGTTTGGAAGAATTGGCGTTGGTATCATTGTTTTTTCCGCTCTCGTTGTTGCCACAACGTCTTCCGACGCCCTTGTGCTTTTGGGTGGACTTGCCGTTGCCTATGGTTTCCAGATGTGGCCCGCATTGATCGCCATCTGTTACTGGCCTATGCTCAACCGAAAGGGCATCACATGGGGACTTCTCGCTGGCATCATTGCTGTAACCTGTACGGAAACCATTGGAACAACATGGTTTGGAATCACCGCATGGGGCCGCTGGCCATGGACCATTCACTCTGCTGGTTGGGGGATCATCTTTAATTTCGGTATTGCAGTGATAGTCTCTGCCTTGACGCAGAATGCTGAAGCCCGTGCACACAGAGAAACATTTCATGCCTTCCTTAAGGAGCATGCTGGATTGTCCAGGAACAAGAAACACCTTGTTCCCTTTGCATGGATCATCGTATTAGTCTGGTTCTTCTTTGCTCAAGGGCCTGGGGCTGTGGTTGGAAATACGATCTTTGGAAACCCCACTGATTCATCAACCTGGCTACTGGGCATGCCTTCTATCTGGCTATGGCAGATCATCTGGTGGGCCCTCGGGGTTGTGATGATGTGGTTTCTCGCGTACAAGCTGAACATGTCCACGATTCCTGAGAAAGAAATTGAAGTTCTTATCGAGGACATTGGTGATGTCGCCGTGGCTCCGGCCAAGGCTTGATAGGGATAGACCATCATCAAAACATTGGCTCAATGAACTGGGGGGGTATATCCCCCCCCTTCCTTAT
>JASFPF010000195.1:0-4184 GCA_050116135.1 Deltaproteobacteria bacterium
GGCCATCAGCTGTTTCAAAGACTTCAGGGAATTCGTCCAGTCTTGCTTCTCATACTCGATGCGGCCTCTGAGATACAGGCAACGGGGATACGACCTCTCTAGGCTTTCTGCCCTTTGTAGCCATAACAAAGCCTCTGCGTGACCGAGTCCTTCCTCTTTTAAAGCCATTTCCGAAAGTTCCAGCGCTGCACCCAAGGCAATATGGCCCTTGTCCGTGTTTCCAACAGATAGCTCCCACGCCTTTTGGAATTCATCTCTCGCCCGCATCAGTTCCTCTAAGTCCACACAAGCCATGCCCGCCAGATAACGCAAGAACCCGTCTTTTGGATAATCCGCCAGATCTTTTTCCAAGAGCGCCAGGTTTCGCCTTTGCTTAGCTGACAGGGTGCCGCGATCCGTATAACCGGTATGGACGATTTTGATATCCGTGAACACGATGGAGGTACCTTGTTTATTTAAGGCTGGGCGTATCTGTTCGTGGACGCGGTATTGAAAACGGTTTTCTTTGGCATTGGGAAACATCCGGATCTGGGCGCTAGCCGTACCCGTAACCCCATCCTGCGTACTCGTAATGACAAAGCCATAGGCCTTTTCAGGTGACCGCTGTTTCAACTCAGAAATGTCGCACAGGGACTTTTCCGGTACAGAATCGTCTGCATCGACGTACAAGATCCATGGATGCTGCGCCATTTCCAACGATCTATTCCTGGCATCGGAAAAAGAGTCGTTCCATGGAAACATACTCACCTCAGCGCCCATGTCCTTGGCAACCAGCACTGTGTCATCGGTCGAACCGGTGTCCACCACAACAAGTTGTTCCGATATGGCGCGAAGGCTCTTAAGAAGGGAAGGAAGGCGGTGGGCTTCGTTCTTGACGATGAGACAACAGGACAAAGCAGGCATATCAGTTTTCTCGGAGAACTGACGTATCTTGTCGCATGGCTATTATTATACATAACACTGAAACATTGTATCAGTCAAGAAACACCGTTGTCTTGCCTTATGCATACCTTCAAAGAATCATCTTCCCGTGGGCACGTCAAAACTCTGACCATCTCCGCCCATATTGTGATCTTAGTCGATAGGGAGCGAAACTAACGGCATGGGCTGTTTGAGATAACTGACTTGATATCCTAGCGATTAGCCCTGCAAACATCATGGCACATAAGTTGCAAAAATTAATAAGGAATCTCTGTCTTATCGGATAACCCGAACCACGCACTCAGAGGTTGGAGCATTGATATAGTCGAAGAAAAGGAGGAAGAACGTCTCGGGGGTTGTTTATGAATCACAAGGAAGAAATTAAAAAGGCAGAGGAATTATTTCAAGCAGGACACGTTGATGAAGCAGAGGACATTTTCAATTGTGTTTTACAGGACCAACCCGAGAATCATGAAATATTAAACAATCTCGGAGTCATTCACTTCACCAGAGGTGATGTTGAAGAAGCTGAAGCCTGCCTTTTGAAAGGACTTGCCGTCAAACCGGATTATCTAGATGCTTTATTTAACCTGTCCCTCTTATACAGGAGCCGTAAACATTGGCAAGCAGCAGCCAGGAAATTAGAAGAATATATATCGATAAGTAATGAAAATGCTGATGTATTCAACCAACTAGGACTAATATATCTTGAGATGGGTAATAGAGAAGCCGATGTCTCACTTCTTGCAAAATCTATTCAGATGAATCAGAACCAACAAATTGTCAAAAATTCTTTGGGGCGGCTGGAAGAGAGTAGAAAAAAAATAACAAGGAAGAATGCGGAGATTATTAAAGACTATGCTGAATTTTCAGGCATTCCCTTGCAAGAGCTGATTCAAAGGATGAACCGTTTTCACGAATTGGTAAACGAAGAATGGAATGAGCTGGGGCCATCGAGTTGGACGGACAGGGTGAAGATGTTTTACGCCAGGAGCAATCACTACATCCTTGACCTGCTCTACGCAAATGCTGATCGGGCTGCTGCTGAAAAAAAACTCGAGAAATATGGCATTTGGAAGTTTTTGGATCAGCTCCCCCCCGGATTAGATGTTCTGGAATTTGGAGGCGGCTTAGGCGTCGTCTGCCAGCTTTTTTGTGAGCGCGATTACCAAGTTACTTACCTGGACATTCCAGGAAGGCCGATGGATTTTGCCAAGTGGCGTTTCCAGCGATATCATATCCCGGTCCGCATTATAGAATCTGATCCTGAAAGACTGACTCTTGAAGATGACTACGATTTCATATTCAGCGATGCCGTATTTGAACATCTTATCGATCCTTGCCAGGCGGCAGAAGGATTAATGCGTCATCTGCGGCCGGGGGGTTACTTGCTCCTGTTGATTGACGTTTTTAATAACAACGATTTGTGGCCAATGCATAGACCACTGGATTTCCATGCTTTGGATAACACGTTGACAAACTGCGGAGGCATTCCAGAAAGGATATCATCCAACAGGATGATCAATCTCTGGCAGAAAAGATAGCCATGTCACGGATTCTCTATCTCTGTCACGATATTTCCAAACCGACTGGGGGTATCCGGGTGATCTACCACCACGTTCATCATCTGGTGGCAGCAGGCTTTGATGCTTCTGTGGTTCACCTCAAATCAGGCTTCAAGGTCGATTGGTTTCCCCTAGAAGTCCCTGTTATCGATGGATCCAAAAACCTTAAAGTGACGGCAGAGGACTGGGTTGTCATTCCCGAAGACTTTATCGCCGCATCAGAGGCCTTCACCCATGTCCAATGCCATAAGGCGATCTTTTGTCAGAATCACTTTTACATCTTTGATGCCATGCCTATGAAGAAGAAATGGAGCGACTACGGCGTCGAGGCTGTTTTGGTCAGTTCCACAGCGATCCAAGAATTTGTGTTTCATGTCTTTGGCGTGGAAGGCATCCATATCCCTGTAGCCATAGATCACAGCCTCTTCACACCTCGCCCCGAGGTTCGTCAACTGCAGATTGCTTACATGCCCCGAAAAGGCGCATGGAACCTTCGTCTCGTCCGTGGGGTCCTCTGGCATCGACGGCCTGACTTGAGATCGATACCGTGGATTCCCATTGAAAATATGTCTGAAAAGGAAGTCGCAAGGGCACTCCAGCAGAGTTCACACTTTGTTTCCACGAGTTTCCGGGAGGGATTCGGCCTGCCGCCCATAGAGGCCATGGCCTGCGGATGTCTTGTGGTGGGATTTGCAGGTGGTGGCGGACGAGAATATGCCACCAATAAAAATGGTTTCTGGGTGCCCGACGAAGACGCCATGGCATTGGCGCAAACATTGGAAGCTGTCCTCAGCGATGCTTGCAACCATCCTCAAAAACTCGAATTTGAAGAGATTCGTCAACAGGCTTTAGAAACGGCAAGGCAATATGGCCTTCAACAGCAAGAGGAGCGATTAGTCGACTTCTGGAGTAAAACGCTGACACACCATGAGTCTAGTGTTTGCTCTAACGAGCAGTCCTCGGCAAGTGAGAATTTACAGCCAGACTGGTTTGAAAAAAATCTCGAAATCCTGGTTAAAAGATATCCTTCTCTGGCGGAAAAGATGCAAAATATCCATCTGCCCGATGACGTCTTTGTGGAGAAATCTGTCGATGATTTACCCCTCCTCAGGATCGTCACAGGAGAGAAGCAAGAAGTTTCTTTATATAGCCGCCTGAATCCAAAGCAAAAGATAAAGAAGGACCTCAAGGCGTTCACGTTTAAGGCCGAAGACGCCACACTGTTTCTCGGTTTCGGTCTCGGGTATCACATAGAAGAAATTGTCCGACTCATGGAGGTCGATCACCAGGTCATCGTCGTTGAGCCATCCATGGGAATTTTTAGATTAGCCTTGGTCTGTCGTGATCTGAGAGAGATCTTTACGAACGACAGGATTCATTTCATCGTTGGAAAGGACCTGGAAGGGCTCCATCAAATCTTGGAATACCACTTGATGCGCATTGTGGCAGGCCACTTAAATGAAATCACCCTAAAACCCCTTCAGGTTGCGTTTCCTAAAATATACGCTGATATGGACGATAGGATTCAAAAGGTTCTCCTCAATTTGAAGCTGAGTTACAGACACTGCATGGAAAGGCAACCTTTGCTCAGCAATGTCCTGAACAACGCTACAAGTCTTTCAACGGCCCTGGATGCCAGAAGCCTGTCAGGTTTGCTGGCCGGAAAACCCGCTATTGTGGTGTCAGGCGGTCCCTCAT
>JASFPF010000196.1:0-4182 GCA_050116135.1 Deltaproteobacteria bacterium
GCTCTGAAAGGGCATGGGTGTCGATGCCTATGAAAAGGGGCCCCGTCATATTCCTGAATCTTCTGTATTCATAGATGGCCCGGCTGATGGCCAGGATGTGGTCCTCATTGAAGCTGTTCTTTAACGATGACCCCCGGTGCCCGGAGGTCCCGAAGGCCACGCGCTGAGCAGGGTCCGAGACATCAGGTTTGTGCGTATAAAAGGCAGAAACGAGCCTTGGAATATTAGCCAGCATCGACCTGGGTGCCGGTTTCCCCGCAAGCTTATGTACCGCCATGGTGTTCCTCCTCTTTTTTGAAGCTTTCTCCGCTGCGCTAATCCTTTCTCAGCCCACCAACACAAGCCTTACATCCATGACATTGGTATTTGTAGGGCCTGTGACGAGGAGATCATTCGTCTTTTCAAAAAAGTGATAGGCGTCGTTTCTGTCCAGAAACCCAGCCGCCTCCATCCCCGCATTTTCCCCTCGACTCACCGTGAAAGGATCTACCAAGGCGCCTGCTGCGTCTGTGGGGCCATCATTTCCGTCTGTGCCACCGCTTAAGACCACAACTTGAGGCGGAAGATTGACAAGGTCCAGGCATGCAGCCAGACAGAACTCCTGGTTTCTTCCTCCAAGACCCTCACCCCGAATCGTCACGGTCGTCTCCCCTCCTGAGATAATACATGCCGGCGGCGGGATCGGTTGACCGGTCTTGACGATTTCCTTGGCTATGGCACTGTGGACGCGGGCCACTTCTCGGGTTTCTCCTTCCACCATGGAGGAAAGGATGAGGGTTTCATAGCCTAGCTCTTTCGCCTTGGCACTGGCCGCTTCCAAAGCCATGATGTTGCTTCCCACTACAAAATTGAAGACGCGGTCAAATATCTTATCATTCTCTTTGGGTGTCTCGGGAATTCGCCCGTCTAGGCCGGCCTTCACGTGTTCGTGGATGGCAGCAGGGATATCCCTTAGGTCATACTTCTTGAAGATTTCCCATACATCCTTGAACGTGGAGGTGTCAGGGACAAAGGGTCCTGAGGCAATCACGTCCATTTTGTCTCCTACCACGTCCGAGAGCATCAAATTGACAATAGTCGCTGGGAAGGCCGCCCTTGCCATCTGTCCCCCCTTGGAAGAGGCGATGTGCTTTCTGACAGCGTTGATTTCATCAATACTTGCGCCACAGGCCAGTAACCCTCGGGTGATGTGCTGCTTTTCCGAGAGTGTGATATTACCTCCCGGGTGGGGAAGCAGGGCGGATCCGCCGCCGGATATGAGAGAAAAAATCAGGTCCTTCCCGCCGGCGCTTTTCAAGAAATCAAGGATTTTCCTGGTCCCGTTGACCCCGTTTTCGTCCGGCACAGGATGGCTGGCCTCGATGATCTCAGTAAACGCAAGCTCTTCAGTAAAACCGTACTTGACGTTGATGATCCCTTTTTGGATCCTCCTTCCGAACAGCTCTTCAATGGCTCTGGCCATTGGTGCTGTCGCCTTTCCTGCGCCAACGAGGGAGATGCGATCGAATTCGCCCAAGTCAAATTCGGTTTTAGGTCCTCCTTCCACGCCGACCGCCAGCCTTTCCCCCTCAAGGTGCACAAAACGTTTCACTGCCTTGTAAGGGTCCACAGCCGTGAGACAGCCCAGGAATATCTCTTTAGCATCGGAACGTATCATGTCTAGGCTCTTTTTCTTCATGCTGTTTTTTTATCCTTTTACTAGGGGGAGTGTGAAATATTCTACGTCATCACAGGGCTATGGTTCGAACAGTCATATGCACGTTGCACAAGAAGCCGTCAGGGCTGAGGGTTCATCCCACAATAGGGTTATCGAAATGGGAACGTGTGTCGATGATGCGCTAGGTTGCACAGAGCCATGAGCACGTCAAGGGCCTTAAGGCTTTTGACCTGCCGCGATCATGCGATGGTTCATGAAGCCGTAGTCGCCTTCATACCGGTGGGGAGAAAAGTCGGTGTGGACCTTGACCCGCCTAAAGCCGACATCCTCCAGCAGAGCATTAACAGTTTGGGCATCATATAGACGAATGCCGTAAGTGCAGTCGCGGATCAACCCTTTTCCCTTGCTCAGGACCATTTCGCGGGCGTAAAGGGTGTTTCCTTCCAGTCTACGTTGACGGCACACCACGGTGTCGGTGCCGATCTCATGCCACGCGGTGGGATTAAACATATGCTTGACTGCTGAGCCATCAGTGACGTCAACCAAGAGCCAGCCCTCCGACCGCAGGGTGCGCTTGGCCTCGGCCAGGATTTCCCGGTCAGCTTTAGGTTCTGAGATATAACCCAGGGAATTTCCCATGATGATCACATGGTCAAAGCTCTCAGAACAGATTCCCGTACTTCTTGCGTTCGCCCGGATACACGTCATAGGATAATGGCACTCAGCGGCCTTTCTCCTGGCATGATTAATCAGAAACTCGGAATAATCCAGCAGCGTACATCCTGTAAACCCCCGGGCGCACAATTCCAGGCTGTGGCGGCCATGACCGCCGCAGAGGTCCAAGATCTTGTGCCCCGCGGTTATGGGGAGAAGTTCGCAGACAAGGTCCACTTCACGGCGCGTGATCTCTTCGTCGCAAACCGAGCGGGCATCCGTGAGGAGATAGACCTCGTCGAACATGCTCTGCCACCAGTCAGGATCTGCCTTCATAGTTATGGTGTCTGCGGGTTGCTCCCGAAACCAAACAATCCGTCAGAGGCCAGGATGGCCGGAGACCCGCCCCAGGGCTGTGACCGCGCAATCTCGAGTTCTTCTTCTTCGATATTGACGATGTGGTCCAGTTCGCCGGCCAACCACATTTTTTCCAGGGTAAGACAATCAGCCCACATGGCAGCACAATACTTTTCAAGGGAATCGAGTTGAAGCGCAGTAACCACCCTAGGCCTCAAGGCGATTTTGATGGGTCCAAGCAAGTAAGTAAAGTCGAATTCCATGGCCATTTTTTTCTGCATATCAACGACAGAGAGGACGTCTCCGTAGGCCATGTCCACGATGGCTTCATTGATACGATCCACGGCCTCGCGCACGCTCATATCCGAGCGAAGGACGGCCAAGGGCTGAACTCCACCCCCGCTGCCCACATTGGTAGGCACCCAACCGTATCGACCCAAGAAACCGAAAAGCCCTTCCGGCCCAAGGAGGCAGCGGAAATCTGTCTGACAGCGCTCCAGGCCGATTTCCTCCTTTTTTGTATCTAGTGAGGGAATATCCTCGGACCACACGTCAAGGGGAATCTTCTCCTGGACAATGTAATTTCCTTCCTTCAGGGCCAGCTGGACAGCCTCATCAGCATCCCGGTTCACCTGCCCAACCCGCACGCCCTTGCCTGAATAACCCCTTTCAGGCTTGAGTACCAGGTGGTCCCAGTGAGAGCGGGTCCACTCAATCAGATCGTCAATCTCTTGGTCCCTGGGCCCCTGGGTTCGACGGGGATAGAATTGTCGTGTCCAGGGGGTTCGTTCCACGATGTCCGTGTGAAATCGATGGCTGTCAGGACCTGTGATGACTTCATACATGCTCTTGACGTTAATGGGTTCTGTGCCCCGTGGGTTGATCACCCGGTTTTCTCGAACTGCCTGCAGGAGCGGTGTCAAGTTGTGCCTGCGGTGTAGCGTCAACAGCACGTCTGTGTTAAAATCCATGAAAATAACTGAAACCGGTTGGCCCTGCCAACACACCCGCCCGCTTTTCAGCGCCAGTTCATGGGGAGCCATCAACGCGCCAGAGATCCCATCCATAGCGCTGAGACGTTGGGCCAGGTTCCTGTTCTCTGTGACGCTTTCCAAGGTCTCTTCTTCGGCCACCACGGCAATCAACCCTGGATTCCCGCCATCACGTGCCCCATGGGCTTGAATCAGCATCTCCACAAAACCATCCACCGGAAACAACCACGGGTGGTCAAAATCCAGATCCACTTTCATGGGGCGGATTTCATTGAGCTTCACCCACACAGCTTTGCCGATAATTTGAGTGATGCGCTGATAGTCCCACCCCCCTGGGCTTCCCAGATTCCATTCTGAATGATAGCCAACGAATTCCTTCAACATTTTCCCCCTATTCCGAGCTCATTCGCGATCAATTTGTAACAGACAGGGCCAAACAATGAACCGCTGAGAGTATTATGAACCGATTAAGCGAGCGCATTCCCCGTAGCTTGCTGCGGGGTTAGCGAGCGTATATAAAAT
>JASFPF010000197.1:0-4182 GCA_050116135.1 Deltaproteobacteria bacterium
GGCTTGAGAAACAGTGACTCTTTTGTTATTCACATGGGCCCGCTTGTAAACCGAGGGGAAGAATGAGAAAAGCTTCCACCTTGGTATAGGCCTCACAACACAGATATCCAGCGAGGCGTCATCTGGCGCAGCTCCGGGCGTCATGGGCTTACCCCGGGCGTATGATCGGACATTTCCAAAGGCCACCAGCAAAACCTCTCCAAAATATCTGTCTCCGTTAAATCTGAGTTCAACCGTCTTCGCCCTATATGAGACAAACTTCAACAGAGCACCCAAGACACGCCACAGAAACGGACTCGAGTTCTCTTTCCTTCCGCTGGCAAAGGCGGCGACCTCGGCATCAAACCCGATGCATCCCGTGCCCGCGAAGAACTTATCATCCCTGACTTTTACGAGATCGATTTTTCTGGTTCGCCCTTCTTTAATCATCTTACAAGCAAGATTGATATCTTTGCTTATCCCCATGTTGGCCGCAAAATCGTTCGCGGCCCCCATGGGCACAACCCCCAAAGCAGTCGGGGTGCCGGCTATCCCATTGACGAGCTCGTTGACCGTTCCATCCCCCCCACAGGCGACAACGGTTTGGTACCCCAAAGCGGCAAGCTCGCTGGACACCTCCGTGATCTGGCCAGGATATTGGCTCACGGTGATGTCACATACCAACCCTGCCCCACGGAGCGTCCTCACTATCGCAGGATATGCCTTCCCACATTTGCCGGAACCCGCAACGGGATTTACAAAGACCTGTGCCCGGGATTCTTTGCTCAACTCACGATCTTCTTGATCTTATCAGCCTTGTCCTTGATTTGCTTTGCCTGCTTGATCCCAGGAACCTGTCCAAGGACTTTATCGGTGACTTTCTTTTGAAGGGACGCGGTGACCTTGCCCTCAAGAGATTCGCTTTCCGCTTTCGACGCCTCATTGGCCCCCGCCTCTTTTGACGGTTCTTTATCCCCACTCAAATCCTTCTTGATCTTGCCTATCTCTCTGACCGTCTGGCCAAGGCCCGCGCCGATGCTGGGAAGCCGTTTGGCTCCGAAGATTAGTAGGATAATCAGGGCAATGATCAGGATTTCTGGTACGCCTAGTCCGAACATGGTGATCCTCCTATGCCCGAAGCGTTGGTGAACTCAAAACGAGCACCGCTTGTTCTGGCGCCATCCACGAACAAGCTGCCAAGGGCTTATAACGATTTTAACCCAGAAATGTGCGCCCCGTCAATATCAGGTCACTTCAAGTCCCTTTGGATCAACCTCGGCTCGTAGCAGCCTAGCGTCCTCCCGCTGGGATAACAGATCTGCCCATGTTGACCTCACCTTTTCAATATCTGCTACGTCTCCCAGGGCCCAAAGGCACCCGCCTCCGCCTGCACCGGTGAACCTTGCTCCGCAACCATGGGCCAGCGCGCTGTCCAAGAGTGCCTCCCCCAGCTCGTCAACGACTTCAGGGGTCATCGTCCTCCTGATTTTGACCTCCTCGTTCATGGCATGGGCGGCAGAAGCCCAGTCCTTCACGCGCACAGCCTTAACGAATGCCTTTGTGGTATTCACAATGTCAATCCACGAGGCCCTTTCTTCTGCCCTTACAAACTGTTGAACCCATCGACTGTTGGTGTCACGGGATTGGTGCGACACGCCACAATAGGCGACCAAGAGGCGCTTGACAAGTGCGCTGTGGTCACTTCTTGTTAACACTTCAAACTTCTTAAAGGGAGGGTCAGTGGGTTCGGACGGCCAATACCAGGCATGGACGCCGCCATAGGCTGCAGCAAGCTGATCCTGCAGTCCACAAGGCACGCCTGCAACGGCCTCCTCAATGGCGTGGGCCAAGAGAACGGTCTTCTCTTGGCTCACCCGGCCGTATAACGCCATGGATAAGGCGGCGATGAGGGCCACGGCTGCTGTGGAAGAACCTCCCAGCCCGCTTCTTGGGGGCGATTCGGACACAATATGGATGTGGACCCCCTCGACCTGGAAATAGGCTGCCACCGCGAACATCAACCCTAAAGGAGAATTGAACGGGGCTTCTTGTGCGGGGTATTCTTCTGTTTGAAAATTTGTTGAAGAAACCCTCACCATGCCGGACTCGTGAGGAAGGAGTTGGACCTGCGTCTTCATGTCTAAGGCCACATTGAACGTGCAAGGGGAAAGGTGGCGAAGAGGATAGTAAAAGGTTTTTATGTCCAAGGTGCCGCCGCAATCGATCCTGCACGGCGCAGAGGCCTGTGCAGAATGCGCTTGAAGGAGCTTGCTCAGATTCTTCATATCCTAATAGTGTCTTTCCAGGGAAAAGCCGGTGCCCCAAGGCTACCAGGGCCATAAGATGAGGTTCGGATCAACAGTCTTCCTTTAGTAGCAGCCCAGCCATAAGTGTGTCAATATCAGTCACTCTCAGAAGGGCAGGTGGGATCTGACGCTGGCGGCTCAGAGACGATCTACCCCGTGTAACAATCTGTAGTCTATGAGCAGAGGAAACGGGACCTTAATATTCGGCGCCCGGCAGTATCTTTCACACAATTCGGTAATGTTCACCCCCATTTCTTTCATCTGTCGGACATCAGCCTTCCACCAACCGTTTTCAAAAGTGAGAAACGTTCGGTATTGGCTCGGGGCCATCTGAAACAACTCTGCATACTGCCTATGGGCCTCGTGAAGTGTGTATGACCCGAATTCATTGGAGTACAAATTACGCTTGGCACACCCCATCATGCCGATCATGTTTGCCATAACCACTAAAAAAAGAACAACAAGCCCCGGTTTTCTCATCCTCTCCTCCTTGACGTAGAACCATGTCACTGATCATGTCATAGACGGACGCTCCTGTTGATACCCTCTGAGACCTTTATTGCATAACCTCGTCTCGCTCTTTGGTATGAGATTTTTGATCCATCCACGTGCTCACTTACTAAATCGCAAAAACTCGGCCTAAGGGCCTCAAACAGTTTACGATTTACCCACTGAGGTGGGCCGTTCGTTTCGCCCGAATGGGTGTTCCAAAAACCTCATAATTGTCGCTTTCCGAGGTTGTGCAAAGCTCTCCCTCTGAAAATACGGCTATCACGAATCAAGCGTAGAAACGGCCACGTGACAATAAAAAGCCAAGAACGCTGGCAAGAATTGGCTCCTTTTCGGCCTTCTTGGCTCATTCTCCTCTAGACTTGGTCTTGGCATGCCCTCCGACCAAGACTCCGACTTCGTGCGGTGGTCCAAAACCAAGCGAAGCGCCTCACCCGAAGAGGCGGGGCTTGCAGGGTGCAAAGCGATCAATGATAGAGAAGGGCCTTGTGCAGCGTCCGTGCCACATCTAACATATCCGATTTTCTTATATGATATCAATTATTTATTTAGAAACATGCCCAGGGCCAGACGCCGAACAGTGGGTATCTCGGGTTATTGATTGGGAAAAGAAATGCCAATTGTGGGCAATGAGAACCATGAAACAAATCTGTCACGTCCAATACAAATGCGTCATCGAAAGGACAGACTCTGTTCCAAGTGAAGCCTCCCTGCCCTTCCGGGTGTGCTTTCAGGGAGCAGGCCGATCAGCCAAAAAGGAACTTCTAGGAGCCCGGCCCCTCTTGTGGGGGTCTTTAAACTGTTGGCCTTTTTAAGGCATTTGTATTATACGCAAAGATCATTAGTCTCGTGTCTCAAAAGTAACTGTCATCAGTCACTATGTACCCGAAAGCCTTTTCCGCGCGACATTGAGCATTTTCGGCAATAAGAGGTCAGCTGAGTGAAGCGTTAAGAATCATAAACTGTCTGAGGGCGCTAGCCCGAGTTTTTATGATTCAGCGAAACGAAGCTGACGTCCCGGAAATGCTCACGGAGCTCGGAAAATGACTTGATGGCAACACGTTACTGTTTATTAGGAAGTTCTGAGATACGACAATAGGCAGAAAATGGCGTGACCATGGAACAAGAAAAAGCTTGATGAAAACCTATGATACGTGTCGTGGCTTGGGTACAGATCTTGTTTGTCTTGGGGTGTGTTGGTTATTCTACCTATTGGCTTTTTCAAGGTAATTTCGAGCAGGCCTTTTTACCTTATCCTATACTGATCCTTTATTATCTTCTTTTTTCCCGCAGAAAGATGAAGAAAATACGCCCATCGAAAGGGGAAGACGCCAACGTTTGATACGGACCTGTCTGAGTTGCGGCACGCTATAGGTTCAACCAACAG
>JASFPF010000198.1:0-4179 GCA_050116135.1 Deltaproteobacteria bacterium
TTTTCTGAAGGAAAGTTGTCCTTGATATGGTATTGGATTGGATCTTGTGAGAGGTGACGCCTTTCGCCAAGGGAGGATTAAGTTTGAATGATATGTCGAGTCGTTATGACTCTGATGACAGAACGCGTGAGAAGCGAACCTCTTTTTGCTTACAGCTCGGTCCGATCCTCTTGCTGACGGGGATCTTTTTCTTAAACTTTATTGCCAGGATCATGCTGGCCCCTTTGATGCCCACTATTGAAAAGGACTTGGGGGTAAGTCATGGCGAAGCAGGATCGCTTTTTTTCTTGATCTCCTCTGGATATTTCATATCGCTCCTGGGAGCCGGGCTTCTGTCCTCCCAGCTCACACACAGGAAAACCATTGTCCTTTCCGCCACGACCGTGGGTATAGCGCTTATTGGAATCTCATTCAGCAACAGTCTGTGGGCGATTCGGTTGGGCTTGTTCATGCTGGGCATGGCGGCCGGAATCTATCTTCCGTCAGGTATTGCGACGCTTACTTCGCTGATTACTGCCCGACATTGGGGCAAAGGGATCGCCATCCATGAACTGGCTCCAAACCTAAGCTTTGTGGCAGCACCATTAATATCCGAGGCTTTTCTGCCATGGCTCTCTTGGCGAGAGATCTTAGCTGTTATTGGTGGCACCTCTGTAGTCGCTGGGATAGCGCTAGCTCGATTTGGAAGGGGTGGAAGATTTCCTGGCGAAGCACCGAGTTTCGCTTCATTCAAATCGTTTCTCGTTAGACCCACCTTCTGGATTATGACCGCACTTTTCGGCTTAGGTATTAGCGGCAGCCTGGGGGTCTACACAATGCTTCCTCTTTATCTTGTGACTGAGCGAGGGTTAGAACAGAGTTGGGCCAACACATTGGTGGCGTTGTCTCGGGTCTCGGGCTTGGGCATGGCGTTCCTGGCGGGCTGGGCAACGGATCGTTTTGGTGCCAGAGGGACCATGGGAGGGGTCTTTCTTCTTACCGGGCTGATGACAGTTTTACTAAGCATAGTCCCTGGTGACTGGATGGTCATCATCATTTTCTTGCAGCCTATGCTGGCAGTTTGCTTTTTTCCTGCGGGCTTCGCCGCCTTGTCTCGGATAGGACCTTCCAGCGGCAGAAATGTGGTTGTCTCCCTCACGATTCCCCTGGCTTTTCTCTTGGGAGGCGGGGCCATCCCGGCTTTCATAGGTGTCATGGGAGATGTTGGTTGCTTTGGGCTGGGAATGGCTCTGGTTGGGGGGCTCATCCTTGCAGGATTGATCTTATCGCTCTACCTGAAATTACCCGACGATAAGAATGTGTAATCTCATCACCCTTTTCACCAGGACTGATGACCTCATTTCCAGGCCTAAACAACGGCGCATATTTTTTCTGAAAAATGGCAATGATACTTCTGCAGTATAAGCTACGGTGATGTCCCAGAAGTCTCTCTAAAAAGGAAAGTGTCGCCATCAAGCCATTTTCCGGGCTCCGTGAGCATTTCCGGGACGTCAGCTTCGTTTCGCTGAATCATAAAAACTCGGGCTAAGGCCCTCAGACAGTTTATGATTCTTAACGCTTCACTCAGCTGACCTCTCATTCCGAAAATACTCAATGTCGCACGAAAAAGGCTTTCGGCGACATGGTGACCAATAACAGTTACTTCTGAGACACAATTACGGACTCAACCGCCCAGAATAGATATGGTGTTCCTGTGTTTCAGATACTTGCCCATCCAACGGGGCGAGCATTCTTGCATTTTTCGTAAGGTAGAATGGGGGAGCTAGCTGGAGGGTCAAGGCTTTTGATTTACATTTCAGAGGACACCGCCCTGACAAAGTAATAACAGGTGAAATCCTGCCACGAGACGTACCCAAGGTCCAGGCTCACGTACCACGCTGCCACAAATGAGCGTCGGTCAGAACTCCACAACCACCGCTTATCTTGATCAAAGATCGGTTCAACGCAGAGATCAGCTGCTCGGGGGACCTCTGTGATTAACGAAATGAGCTCATTCACGGTAGGGAGCCTCCAGCTGGCACGCCCGGCGAAACGGCCATGGTTCAACTGTTCAATATATTCATGCGCCTCATACCAGCTTACGGGATGATCCGAACCTGCCTGCTGCCAGAGTAATGAATTTGATCGGTCTGTCACTGTCCTCTCCGGGTTCAACTGCAGATCATTAGCCATATACTCAATGGGACGCCATAGCTTGTCCACCTCAAAGACCTTGCGTGCCTCCTTGGGCGCGACCTTAACACCTTGGGCTCGAAGCTTCTTTTTTGTCTTTTGTGCCCGAGTCCTTTTCGGCGCAAGTATCTGAGGCATCTGGCAAGCCTTTTCTTTTTCCTCTTGCCACGCCAAGTTCAACGCATCCAGAGAATCAAGCATATTCTTTGCCCTGGCAAACCGCTTCTCCCTTTCCGCAGCGATGGCCTGATCGATGAAGGCATCCCAATCTGGGCCCAGGTCTGGGTTGCTTTGGCTCAGCTTTCTGAACGGTTCAATGGGAAGGGCGCCTGTAAGCATGCGGTAGAGCATGACGCCCACGGGGTATATATCGGCCCGGGGATCGACATGGTCTGGATCGTCCTCTTGTTCGGGTGCTGCATAGTACGGGGAGCCAACTTTCAAATTTGGGGGGCCTTGAAAGGTCTCCCCTCGGAGTTTGGACAGCCCAAAATCAGTGATCTTGATCTTGTCTTCATCTGTGATCAAAATGTTGTAGGGTTTGATGTCACGGTGGATAATCTCGGCCTCATGGAGGCGTGAAAGCCCCACCAAGATTTGCCGTGTATAGTGAATGGCCTTATCAACGCTCAGGACACGCGAAGCCCCCTCCACGCGATAAGTCTCACCGATGGTCAGGCCCAAATTGTTGCAATAATATTCCATCACAAAGAAGGTGAGGTCATCAGCGTCGTGGAAGTCCCAGACAGCTGCGATGTGAGGATGCCGCAGGCTCGCCATGGTCATTGCTTCAGTGACAAAACTCCTTCTAATGGTCTCTTTTCCCAGAAGCGCAACAAGGTTTGGGTGTGGCGACAGGTGTTTTAACGCAACCACCCTGCCTATGACAGGGACCCGTGCCTTGTAGACGGTGCCCATGCCCCCTCTGCCAAGAAGGCCGCTAATCTCATATTTGCCGATTCTTTTCATATCAAAGCCGTCTTGCTGGATGACTCACCAGAGGCGTCGGGCATTAAACTCCGGGAAGCCGAGTTCAAGGATCCTAGAAGCCGTCTTGGCAATGTCGTACGGAATGAACCTGACATCCACCTGATGTGAAGCGCTGTCCCAGATGACGTATTTTGCCCTGTTGTCCCCATCCCTAGGCTGACCTACACTTCCCACGTTGATAATGTAGCTCTGTTCTGGTTTCAAGGGAAAGACTCCTTTGGATAGTGGCCTTCGGGTCATCTTTTCCCCGTCGAATTGGATGATTTCCAGGTTGTGAGTATGCCCCACAAAGCATATTCTTTCCTTCATGGAAAGGAAGATCCCCTTGAGCTTTGCCCTCGAAATTTGAAACAGATACGTTGTGATAGAGTCTGGAGGACATCCATGTACACACAGGCTTCCTTGAAAGATCAAACAAGGCTTTAAGCCCTTCATGTAATTTACGGTCTGTGCGGATATGAGTCTTTGAGTCAGAAGAATGGATTCCCGGGCATTTGGATTCATCAGGTCCTGGCACCGCGGTTCAACGATGGCCAGTTCGTGGTTGCCCATGACGCACGGGATGTCTTTATCTCGAATCAGATGAACGACTGCTTCAGGCTCAGGTCCGTAACCCACGTTATCGCCCAGACAAACCACCCTGTCTACACCGGACTGATCAATATCTGTCAGGACTTGTCTGAAGGCCTCAAGGTTGCTGTGGATATCTGAGATGATGGCTATTCTCATAGACGCAAATGGGGGCGCATCTTAATGCTTCATGATTCGTTTTTTTCGTTTGATGACACTTCTGCCTTGAGGCTGCGGTTGCCTGATATGTATCTAGCGACACATTGTGCCTGACCGTGACCCGGGCTCGGCTATGTTGCCATCGTCATTTCCTGAGGCAACATGAAGGCAGGATAATTAAGCTGGATGACAATGTAAATAGTTAAAACTTGATAGGCTGTTGCCCGAATCGGAATGCTCTTGACGGTCGAAGATTCTCTGCAGCTTAACTTCGACGAGCCTCCTTCG
>JASFPF010000199.1:0-4174 GCA_050116135.1 Deltaproteobacteria bacterium
AACTTATTTGGTTGGGGGACAAAGTACTACCTTAATTGAGCGAAAGTCGAGGATGCCCCGGATACAAGGCGTCAAGGGTGAGGCTGTAGTAGACTACGCCGAGTCCTTGACAACGCCGTAGATGGGGTATGATCGGCTTTCCCAAAGGGTAAAGAAAATGAAGATCTAAAAGAAAAATTATAAATCAGCCGTGAAAGTGATATAAAATCACAAACAAGGCCGTAAATTAAGTTCATTTCCAACATGTTCTGACTTTTCTTCATTTTGTTTACGCTCAATTAAGGTACTAGCGGGGTTTCACCTGCTTATTGACCCAGTCTATAATGGTATCCAGGGAGCTACCAGAGGGAAAGATTTCTTGAACGCCCAGGGCCTTTAATCTGACAATATCTTTTTCGGGGATGATCCCACCGCCGATCACCATGATATCATCGGCGCCTTGGGCCTTGAGCAGGTCCATGACTTTCTGAAAGAGATACAGGTGGGCGGCAGCCAGGCTGCTCAGGCCAATCAGGTCGACGTCTTCCTGGATGGCTGCACTCACAATCTGCTCGGGACTTTGATGAAGGCCGGTATAAACAACCTCGAAACCGGCATCTCGAAAGGCCCTGGCAATGATGCGGGCCCCTCGGTCATGGCCATCCAGGCCTGGCTTTGCCACCAGTATCCTGATCTTTCGTGTCATAGGGATTGTTGGAAGACGTGTCAGAAGGTACCCGGGTCACGGTAGACGCCAAAGACGCTTCTCAAGACATCACACATTTCTTGCAGCGTGGCATACGCCGAGGCCGCCTCTATAAGGTGCGGCATCACATTGTCCTCCCCGGCGCATGCCTCGCCCAATCGCTCCAGGCATCGTTTCACTTTGTTTTGGTCTCGGCCATTCTTAACAGCATTCGTCCGAGCGATCTGGCGCTCTTCCAAGGTCTCATCAACGTGGTAGATGTCGACGGGAAGCTCCTCTTTGACGACATACTTGTTGACGCCGACCATGATTTTTTCCTTGGCGTCGAGCTCCCGCTGAAACCTATACGCAGCATCAGCAATCTCCATCTGGGGATAGTTTCTTTCGATGGCCTTCAGCATGCCGCCCATGTCATCAATCTTGTTGATGTATTCGTAGGCGGCTTCCTCTGTCTCATTGGTGAGAGATTCCACGAAGTAAGACCCTCCCAGTGGATCGATGGTATTGGCTACGCCGGTTTCTTCTCCCAGTATTTGCTGTGTTCGCAAGGCAATGGCGGCAGCCTCTTCCGTGGGAATAGCCAGGACCTCATCAAAGGAATTGGTATGCAGAGACTGGGTTCCGCCCAGCACGGCAGCTAGCGCTTCCACGGCAGTGCGAACCACATTGTTAAAGGGTTGGGGCGCGGTGAGGCTGCAGCCTGCTGTTTGCGTATGGAAACGGAGCCACAGGGAACGCCCTGATTTCGCCTTGAACCGATTTTTCATGATGTCTGCCCACATCCTGCGGGCTGCACGGTACTTGGCGATCTCTTCAAAAAAATCAATATGGGCATTGAAAAAGAAAGAAAGACGGGGAGCAAAGGCATCCACATGAAGACCCCGCTGAAGGGCTGCTTCTACATAAGCGATGCCGTCGGCCAGGGTGAAGGCGAGTTCTTGAACGGCCGTAGAACCTGCCTCTCGGATGTGATAACCGCTGATACTGATCACATTCCACTTGGGGACCTCGTGTGTTCCAAACTCGATGGTGTCCACGATCATCCGCAGGGATGGCTCAGGGGGGCACATAAAGGTTTTTTGTGCAATGAATTCTTTCAACATATCGTTTTGAATGGTGCCACCCAACTTTTTCCGGGGTATCCCCCGTTTTTCCGCCATGGCAAGGTACATGGCCCAAAGGACAGGGGCCGGAGGGTTGATCGTCATGGAAGTAGTCAATCGGTCTACAGGCAGCCCGTCAAAGAGGATTTCCATGTCTTTCAAGGTGTCGATGGCCACACCGCACCTGCCACATTCCCCCCGAGACTTGGGGTCCTCCGTGTCGTAACCCATAAGTGTTGGCATGTCGAAGGCCGTGGATAGCCCCGTCTGTCCATGATTGACCAGGTAGTGAAACCGCTCATTGGTTTCTTCAGCGCTTCCAAGGCCTGCAAACATCCTCATGGTCCACAGCCTACCGCGATACATGGAGGTCTGGACCCCACGGGTATAAGGGTACTGTCCTGGGAAACCCAACTGGGTTCCATAATCAAAGTCCTTGACGTCGCAGGGGGTATACAATTCGTTTATCTGCCTGCCGGACACCGTGGGAAAGCTTTCTCTACGCGGGGGGGTGGCTGAAAGCCTTTCTTGAAGACGCTTCTGCCAGGCTTTGCTCGCTGACACTATCCCGGCTACTTCATCTTCTTTGAATAACGTACCCATAGAAGACCTCTCAGAGCTCTATACCAACCCGAGCTGCCTGCCCTCGGTTGAAATAATGCTTGGTGCATTCCATGGTTGTCACCAGGTCGGCCTTTTCCAAGAGTGATGGGGGGGCGTTTCGGCCCGTCAAGATCAGCTCCATCTGGGAGGGCTTGCCGTCCATGAGATCTAATACCGCTTCCTCGGAAACCAGACCCATGGAGACAGCCACATTGATTTCATCAAGGATAAGCACATCGCAAGACTTCTCTTGCAAAACGCTCCGGGCTTCCTCAAGGGCTCCTTTGGCCAGGGCCAGGTCCTTTGGCCTGGGGCTGGCAGGATCCAAAAAGCCTTCTCTGCCCATGGGCTTGATCAACAGGTCCGGGGAGAGACGCCGGGCCATGGTGAGCTCACCCGTCTCGGCCCTTCCTTTTAAGAACTGAATCATGATCACCTTCAGGCCGCGGCCAACGGCACGGAGGGCCAGACCGAGGGCTGCCGTGGTTTTCCCTTTTCCCTTGCCCGTATAGATCTGTATCAACCCTTTCTCGAGTGCCATCTGCCTTTCTACTTGTCACAGATCCTTTTTGACAGACTCGCAAAATCGACTTTTTACGAAGACATCTTTGTCTGTTTCAAAAGATTACGGGCTATGATCAGCCTCATGATCTCATTGGTTCCCTCATAGATCTGGCAAATCTTGGCATCCCGCATATGGCGCTCCATGGGAAAGTCCTTGCAGTACCCGTAGCCGCCGAGGATTTGAACCCCCTCTACGGCAGCCCCCATGGCAATATCTGAGGCATACATTTTGGCCATGGCAGATTCTTTTTCAAAGGGTTTGCCGTGATCCTGAAGCCAAGCGGCTCGCAGGAGCAAAAGCTCTGCTGCATCCAGTTCTGTGGCCATATCTGCCAGCTTCCACTGAATCGCTTGAAAGTCACTGATGGGTTTCCCAAATTGCTCGCGTATGGTGGCATAGCCCAGGGCCTCTTCCAGAACTGCCCGGCCGACCCCGAGGGCCTGAGCTCCAATACCCAGACGACCGGCATCTAGGGTGGTCAACATCTGTCTGAGGCCTGAACCTCTTTCCCCAAGGAGATTTTCTTTGGGGACCCGGGCGTCATTGAAGACCAGTTCAGCCGTACCAGAGGCCTTAATGCCCATTTTATCCTCTACCCGGCCTACTGAAAAGCCTGGCGTATTCTTCAGGTCCACAATGAGAGAACTGATCCCCTTGTATCCCTTGTCTTTGTCTGTTACGGCTGCAACGACGCAGAAATGGGCCACATTGCCGCTTGTGATAAATTTCTTCTCTCCATTGATCACCCAGCTATCTCCATCCAATTCTGCCGTGGTGCGCATGGAAGCAGGGTCTGAGCCTGCGCCGGCCTCTGTGAGGGCGTAGCAGCCGATCTTTTTGCCACTGGCCACTGGCGTGAGATACTTGAGTTTCTGCTCGTGGGTACCGAAGGTGTGGATGGGAAAACAATACAAGGAGTTATTCACAGACATGATGACCCCGGTAGAAGCGCATGCCTTGGAGATTTCACTCACAGCCAAGACATAGGAGATGTAGTCCATGGCGGCTCCGCCATATTCCTCTGGGATAGCGACTCCCATGAGGCCTAATTCTCCCATTTTCTGACATAATTGCTCGGGGTGTTCTTTTGTTTCGTCGAGCCGAGCTGCGACCGGTTTAATCTCGTTTTCTGCAAAACGCCGGCACATCTCCTGGATCATCTTCTGCTCTTCGGTCAGTTCAAAGTTCATCCAACCTCCTGTACTACACCAACTTCCC
>JASFPF010000200.1:0-4158 GCA_050116135.1 Deltaproteobacteria bacterium
GACCGAATCCACAAAATGGAAGCTTCTAATGCTGGGATTCCCCATGACCAGCGCCACCTCTGCCTTCACACGCTCGTAGGAAAAAAAGCGGAGCATCTTGTGGCGCCCGGCCTCGTAACAAAAACCGCACCGGAAGGGACACCCTCTAAAGCTCTGCAAATAGGTCACCCCGTCTCGAGGCGTCAATACCCCCGTCAGATAGGGCGAGGGAATCTCGTCCAAGTCTTTTATAGGCGCTCGGTCTGTGTTTCTCACCACGTCCTGGCCCCTGCGGAAAGAGATACCAGCAATGTCTTCGAGTTGGCCCTTGCCTGCAAAGAAATGTCGGATGAGGTCCAGAAAGACCGCTTCTCCTTCGTCATGCACCACCACATCCAAGGCCGTATGTTCTTCAAGGTACTGATCAGCCCTGGGGCCCACCTCTGGCCCTCCAGCAATGATGGGGACTTGGGGCATGATCTGCTTGACTGATCGGGCCAGCTCCAAGATCGTTTGCATGCTCCAGACGTAGCAGGAAAAGCCAATCAAGTGTGGCTTGAACTCCGTCATGTAATAAAGGGCTTGGCGAACGTTGCCTTCCTCATTGGTAAAACCCAAAATGTCAATTTGGGTCCGACGGGAAACCGTCGGGTCTTTCAGGGCAAAGGCCTTGATGTAGCCCAGGGCCAGAGAATCATGACCCGCCACATTAAAGGAAACAAGAAGAATTCGGCGCCTATTGTTCGCCATGGGGAGACCTTATCCTAAGTAAGGGCCTTACGTCTTCCACGTAAGGCGACGAGGAAACAGCCCGGAATGCTCGCTGACCGGCAACACCCTTGGGAGGTCCGCTACAGATCTCGACATAGGTGCAACCGTGGCACCCTTTTGGCTTTTTCGCCTTCGATGGCTCAGGCTGAAGCAGTTCAGTGACATGCATTTCAGAGCCTTTCATGAGACATGGTGGAAACCCTTCACACACAGACCAGACCCGATTCAGTGCGGCCACCCTCATGGCATTTCCCACCACCTGCGCGGCTTCTTTCATGGGCAAATCAACCCCCATGCGGGCCAGGACAATACGATCCACACCAAGGGAGGCAAGCAAAGCAATCGTGGGGACCAGGTCCTCAAGGTTAGCCCGGGTCACCCCCACCCGGGCTGCCACGTAAATGGCCCCCTCATACTCTCCAGAGCCCGACAGGGTGCTAAGATTCTGGAGTCCCTGGAGGGTTTGATCAAAACTTCCCCTTTGGCCCGTGATCGCTTCGTGGGTCTCTGGTCTTGAACCGTGGATTTTCACCTCAAAAAGGCGGCACCCTCCCTCTGTCAGCCCTGTTAGCATATCCCAGTTGGCCAACCACCGTCCGCTGGTCACGAGCTTGATCCGCCTGGCTCCTCGGCCACGGGCGTGGGAAATGAGGGAAAATAGATCCTGGTCCAGCGTTGATTCGCCGCCGCATAGCTCAACATTCTCAGGGTCAGCCAAGGCATTGACTTGATGGGTCAATCCTCTCAAGTCATAGCTCTGTTCCTCGTCCCTGGCCGGACACGGGGTGCAATGGTCATTGTCTTCTGGCCCGAGACACACCTTCTGATAGACGATCATTTTAGAAGAATGACATACAAGATTCAGGTTTGCAAGTTTCTGATTTCTGGGGGATAGAGAGTCGAGCTGGGAGATGCCTGATGCCGGTTTTCGGTCCTCTTTTAGCTGGGGCGCTTAACCTCCTCCAAGATCAATTCAATAATCTTGGGTATCTTTTCCTGCACCTCAGGAGATAAGGCCATGCCCATTTCCAGGGATTTCGGTTCCACACCAACCACCGTGGTTTCAGGGGTCTGACCAATAAGCTCTGAAAGATGAACGATTTCCAGTATCCCTATCTGGTGCACCGAGGTCTTGTAAGTATCAGGAGATGAGGGCGCATCCTTGATATCAAAGCGGTAGATAGAACCAGGGGGACTGCCGCCCTTGACCGCGTCCACCACAATGAGCCGGTCCGCCTCTGTGACAACGTTCATAAGGCGGAAACCATCCGTTCCCCCCTCAATGACCTCCACCCCGGCAGGTAGATCCATCTCCATAAGCTTGTGGGCTACATGGACGCCCACCCCTTCGTCAGACAACAGCAGGTTGCCCACTCCCAGGATCACAATATGCTTGGGGGGGGCATCACTGCCCCCCCCAATGTTTTTGAAGGACGTCTTGATCTTGAAAACTCTCAGATTAATTTGCGCTAGGCCTGGCTGGCCATGTCACTATCTTTATTATAGCAGGTTAGACAGCAGCGCATACAACGATTGGCCTCTTTCAGGGCGTCTTCCTCTGTGACGGTGAGGTCCACCTCCGCATAGGTATGGTTTCTTTCGTAAGATCCTGGTTCCAACTCGGGTTGACCAATGCGTCCCTTTTTCTCGATTCCCTCAATAGAATCAAAGATGGTGCCAGGGATGTGACCCTTCATACGCCTCGAATCTACCCGAAGCCTGGTCTCGGGCACGGCCATGTCTTCTCCCATGAGATATTTGTGGATCCCTCTTGCCGCTCGTCTGCCGCCACCAAGGGCCGCCACCAAGAGCCCAGGAGGACCTGCACAATCGCCGCTGGAAAATACATAAGGGACAGCTGTCTGATGGGTATCGGGATTGACCACAATGGAACCCTTAAAGGTTTCAACCCTTGACACGGCCCCCTCTTCTTTGTCTGCAAAGGCGGAGTCCGTGGTCTGTCCAATGGCGAGGACAAAATTGTCAATCGGTAGCACCGTCTCAGAGCCTTTGATAGCCACTGGTTTGCGTCGGCCACTGGCATCAGGCTCTCCTAATTCATTTTTCAAGTACTCGACACCCGTAAGGTTACCCTCGTCATCGGTAATAAATTTGGTAGGGGTGGTCAGAGGCATGAACTTGACCCCCTCGTGGTGACACGCCTCTATCTCCACCTTATTGGCAGGCATATCTTTGACTTCACGTCGATAGAGGCAATACACATTTTCAGCGCCCCTGCGAACACTGGACCGCAAGCAATCCATAGCCACATTGCCGCCGCCGATAACCGCCACGTTCTTGCCCATGGGATAGGGATCTCCCACGCCAAGCTCTGTTTGTGCTCTCAGATAGATGGTTGCGGGCACAACTCCCTTGACCTTGTCTTCATCAGGGATGCGGGCAGAGGCGTGGTTCCAGGCCCCGATGGAAAAGAGCACCGCATCAAATCCGCCGCCAACCAGGGACTCTAGGTCAAAATCGACGCCAAATTTTACGCCAGTCTTGACCTCTATACCCAGATCGAGAATGCGCTTAATATCTCTGTCCAAGATGGCCTTGGGAAGCCGGTATTCTGGAATACCATAGCGGATCATGCCGGCCAGCCTCGGCATCCATTCAAAGATTTTTACCTGGTGACCCAGACGTCTCAAGAAGTAGGCAGCCGAAAGACCACTGGGCCCGCCCCCCACAACAGCGACCTTGTATCCTGTATCGGGGGCCACGGGAATCTTCACTGGCATGGCATTATCAAAGACCCAGTCCGAGCAAAACCGTTTCAGCTGGTTGATGGAGATGGGGTCATCGGCTAACTGCCGTCGACACGCATCTTCGCAAGGATGGGGACAAACGCGGCCAGTGGAAAGGGGCATAGGATTACGTTCCATGATGGTAAGATACGCCTTGTCGTATTCCCCCTTCTTGATATGGTTAATATACTTGGGAATATTTATCTCAGCCGGGCAGGTCTGACGACATGGGGCCAGACGATCAGTCACAAGGTTCATATGAAGAATCCGGTCAGATGGCTTGCGCACCTGCATGATCCCCTTGGGGCATGTCTTTTCACAAGCCCCGCAGCCCACGCATTTTTCCACGTCCACGACAGGATAGCCCTCAGGCCCGATTTCAAGGGCGCCAAAGAGGCAGGCCTTCACGCAGCTGCCAAAGCCCAGGCAACCCACAGCGCAGTCCTTGGCCCCTGCGTAAAGCAGGTAGGCCGCCCGGCAGTCATTAACGCCCATATAAGTAAATTTTTCAGGCGCCCGAAATCCGCCTGTACAGGTATTTTCCGACGTGAGTGGCTCGGCTGCGCCGGCCTCCAAACCCATAACCGCAGCCGCCTTTTCTGCAGAGGTTGCCCCGCCAACGATACAAGCACTAACCGGCGCTCTTCCTTCCACAATGGCG
>JASFPF010000201.1:0-4133 GCA_050116135.1 Deltaproteobacteria bacterium
TATATAAGAGCGGCACACTGCGGGGTCTCAAGACAAGGGCCGGCTACATAGAGAGCCGACAGGGTAGCCCCTATTATTTCGTCTTTTTTTTAAAGAGCCAGAAAGTCGACATAGACGCCTTAACAGGCCATCTTGTAAGAAGCTTGGACCAGGGCCTGAATCGAGAAAGCGAGCGCATTCCCCGCAGCTTGACTTCGACGAGCTCAGTCGAGTCGCTGCGGGATTAGCCATCGTATCTGAACATGGCAAAATTCCTTATGGTCGAAGATTCCCTGCAGCAATCTGCTGGGATCTTCAATCATTGAGGGCAACAGGACCTGGCGCATGCCTTTTGGCCTCTGGGGTTCAGGTCAGAGGCATATGGCCTTGTTAAATCGATTGAAAGAAGATATATGTATATCAATTGGTTGCCAAATTGCGGGGTTAAGTTTGGGCGGTCATGGATAAGATCCTTGAAGTAGATGATGTGACAAAAACCTTTGGGGGGTTAGTGGCCCTTTCAGGGGTTTCCTTCTCCGTTACAAAGGGCCAAATCAGGTCGTTGATTGGTCCCAATGGTGCGGGCAAGACAACGCTCTACAATATCGTCACCGGCATCTATCCTATTACCCAGGGGGCCGTTTGGTTCCTTGGTGAAAGGATTGATGGCCTAAAGCCCCATGTCATTGCCAAGAAAGGCATTGCTCGCACTTTTCAAAATGTAGAGCTCTTTGAAAACATGTCCGTGATCGAAAATGTCATGATGGGCTACCATGTGAGAACAAAAACGGGGCTCTTGGGTGGGGCCTTTAAGGCCCCTGCAGCCCGCGAAGAAGCTCGAACCGTCCTGGATCGGTCTATCGAACTCCTTGACTTTGTGGGCCTGAAGGAACGAGCCTATGAGGATTCCTCAGGACTCCCTTTCGGGCTTCAGCGCTATTTGGAGATTGCCAGGGCGCTGGCGACGAAGCCCAAGCTGCTGCTACTGGATGAACCTGCCTCCGGTCTTGACCCAACTGAAAGCCGAAGCTTGTGCGAGCTCATCCTAAGGATAAGGGATGGCGGCGTGACCGTCTTGCTGGTGGAACACAACATGGAGGTTGCTATGGAGATCTCCGATGAAATTGTGGTTCTCAACTATGGCACTAAGATCGCAGAAGGCACACCGCGACAAATCCAAAATAATCCTGAGGTCATCTCCGCCTATCTAGGGGATGAAGCCTATGCTTAGGATTAAGAACCTGCATACTTACTATGGTCGAATCCAGGCCCTTGACAATGTGTCACTCCATGTCCGCGCCGGAGAGATCGTTTGCCTGATCGGCGCCAATGGTGCAGGCAAAACCACCATCTTGAACACGGTCTCTGGACTCATCCGTCGTGCCCAGGGAGAGATCTTCTTCGAAAACAGCAAAATCAATGGCCTTTCCCCTGAGAAGGTCGTGGGTGCCGGTATCAGCCAGGTGCCTGAAGGGCGACAGATCTTTGGCCCTCTGAGTGTCCTTGAAAATCTGCAACTGGGAGCCTATCTACGCTTTAAAAAGAAAGAAAAAATGGCCATAGGGCAGGATCTGGAGAGAATTTTCCAGCTGTTTCCTCGGTTAAGAGAACGGCTCACCCAGATTGCCGGCACCCTTTCTGGCGGTGAGCAGCAGATGCTGGCTATTGGTCGTGCCCTGATGGCGCGGCCAAAACTCTTGCTCTTGGACGAACCCTCTATGGGTCTGGCCCCCTTGGTGGTCAGGGACATCATGAATACGATATCGGCGCTCCGTGACACCGGCGTGACCATTCTCATGGTGGAGCAAAATGCCCGGGCCTCTCTAAGGATTTCAGACCGGGGCTATGTTTTGGAGACAGGCAGGGTTGTCCTGCAGGGGAGTTCAGAGGAGCTTCTGAATGATAACGATGTCAAACGAGCCTATCTTGGAAAGGATTACAAGACATTCTGGGAGGGGAGGGGTCCGGTTTGAAGTTCTGGAATGGCGAAAATGAGCAAATGGTGAGGGAAGATCTGGAACAGGTTCAGCTGGAACGGCTTCAGAGTACGCTGAATAGGGCCTACAAGAATGTCCAGTTCTATAGCAAGCAGTTTGATTCCCTGGGAATCGATCCTGGCGCTGTCTCCAGTGTACAGGATATTGCCAAGCTTCCTTTTACGACCCGGAAAGATTTGGGTGACAACTATCCCTACGGCCTATTTGCCGTTCCTCTTCGGGATATTGTCCGGATCAGTCCTTCAGCAGGCACCGCGGTAAAACCGGTTGTGGTGGGCTACACCAAGGGCGACCTCAAAGTCAGGGACACCATCACGGCCCGCTTTCTCACAGCAGGCGGCGTCATTGACACAGATATCGTCCAGATCTGCCTAAACCCGGGCTTGTCCAACTGGGGCCGGGCCTTGAAAGAGGGTGCGGAAAGTATTGGCGCTTCCGTCATGCCCATGTCTCACATGAGTACGTCAAAGCAACTGATGGCCATGGAGGATTATAGGACCTCGGTGCTCCTCACCACCCCTTCTTATGCCATGCACATGCTCGGGGTCATGGAAGTCATGAACAAAGATACCAATAGCCTTGCTCTGAAGGCAATTCTCGTTGTTGGGGAGCCCCTCAAGGACAAAACCCGTCGTCTATTGGAAGCGGCCTTCCGTGTTGACGTGACCGCTGGATACGGGCCCAGCGATGTGATGGGGCCAGGGATCGCCTTTGAGTGTCGCCAGAAAGATGGCCTTCACATCTCCGAGGACCATTTATTGCTGGAGGTCGTAGATCCCGATGGTGGGGTTCCATGCCCCCCTGGCCAGGCAGGCGAAGTGGTGATCACAACCTTGACCGCAAGGGCCTTTCCCTTGATTCGCTTCCGAACGGGAGACCTTGCAAGTACCATGGAGAAAACGTGTCCTTGTGGTCGGACCCTGGCGCTTATGACCGGCATTACAGGGCACACCGGGGAGGTGCTCACGATCCGAGGGGTCAAGGTACATCCTGCCCAGATTGAACGAATACTCAAAGGCCTCTCTGGGGCGTTCTCTCCCCGATTCCTGATCCACCTTTTCAAAGAGAAGCATCTGGATATGATTGAAATATGGCTGGAGATGACCGAGGCTATTTTTTCGGATGAGGTCAAGGTGGTTGAGAAGGTGTTGACACAGCTGCGGCAACAGATGTTTCAGATGCTCGGGCTTGAGGCAACGATCAAACTCATGGAGGCTTCAACTTTGGACGACTATGCTGAACCATCCGGCGGGGTCATAGATGATCGATGAGGCCTTGAAAATAAATGATATCACTGCGCACTGTTGCCTGCCCCCTTTTTCCATGGCTCCGGAAGGTTTTTTGGTGAATCTGAGGCTTGCTCCAGTCTGGCAGGCAGCGGGATTCGTCAAAACCTGTGAACAAGAAACGTTTGAAGATGCCCCCCGTCCCCGTGCATGGGGACGGGGAATGGGCTCGCTTTCGCGGTTCAATGAACCGCTCAAAGGTATCCCTGTTTGGGCAACAGCCCGAAAATGATTGACTACCTTGTTACGTCTTACGAGTGTCCATAGTTATTACGGCAATGTCCATGTTCTCAAAGGGATATCGCTGCATGTGGGTCCTGGTGAACTCGTAGCCCTCATCGGTGCTAACGGGGCAGGCAAGACCACGACCCTGAAGACCATCTCCGGGCTTGTAAAGGCAAGGCGAGGAAAAGTGGGGTTTCGTGGGGCGGGTATTGCTGGGCTGGCGCCAAACAGAATCGTCCGGAAAGGGCTCTCCCATGTCCCCGAGGGACGCCAGGTATTCGCCAAGATGACGGTCTATGCAAACCTGGAACTCGGGGGGTATCTTTTGGGGGACCGAGGGGCCGTGAAAGAGCGAATCGAGGATCTCACGGCCTTATTCCCCATATTGGGTGAACGGAAGGATCAGCTGGCAGGGACCCTTTCAGGAGGAGAGCAACAGATGCTCGCTATCGGGCGAGCCCTCATGGGCCGACCGAGACTCTTGCTCTTAGATGAGCCTTCCTTGGGCCTTGCCCCAATCATGGCACACCGGGTATTCAAATCGATTGCCCGGCTGAGGGATGCAGGGATGACAATCCTGTTGGTGGAACAAAATGCCAGGGCTGCACTTCATATCTCTGATCGAGCCTACGTGATGGAGACCGGC
>JASFPF010000202.1:0-4121 GCA_050116135.1 Deltaproteobacteria bacterium
TAGCTGCTTTCTTTCCTGCGGAAATGGCCTGGATGGCTGTGGCCGGTCCTGTGACCGCATCGCCCCCGGCAAAGACCCCTTTAGAGGAGGTTTCCAGGGTGTAAGGATCTTCTACATGGATCCGTTTTTCTCTTTGCCCAAGCTCGGGCTCGCCGTCCAGGAAAGACAAGTCAAGTACCTGACCTATGGCGGCAATCACCATGTCCACATCAAGGGTAAACTCAGATCCGGGCACAGGCTTTGGGCTTCTTCTGCCACCAGGATCAGCCTCACCCAACTCGTTCCTGATACATTTAAGGCCTGAAACCTTCCCATCCTGCCCAAGGATTTCAAATGGTGAGGTCAAATAAGCTATTTGAGAACCCTCACGGATCGCTTCTTCAATCTCTTCTTGAGCCGCCGGCATCTCCTCTCTGGATCTGCGATAAACAATATGAACGGCCTCAGCGCCGAGGCGAAGGGCTGAACGGGCTGAGTCAATGGCCGTGTTTCCACCGCCGATCACAGCTACCCTTTTGCCCACCTTGGGATTCTCCCCCTGGTTAACTGCCCGCAAGAAGGAGACCGCTGAAACCACCTCTGCCAGCTCATCCTCACCCGCGATGCCAAGCTTCCGGTCTTTGTGAGCCCCGATAGCCACAAACACCGCTTTGTATCCCTCATCAGCAAGATCGGCGAGCTTAATATCTTGGCCGATCCGAACGCCGGTCTTGACTTCAATGCCCAGATCAAGGATTGCCTGGATCTCCTCTTCCAGCACTTTCTTGGGAAGGCGATATGCAGGCACACCCACCCTCAACATCCCCCCTAAAATCGGCAATGCCTCGAAGATCGTGACGTGGTGGCCCAGCAGCGCCAGGTCATGGGCAGCAGCAAGCCCGGCTGGGCCAGAGCCGATTATGGCCACTTTGTGCCCGGTTGATTTGTCAGGAAGCGGCTGCTTGTACTGGCGCTTCCAGGGGCCATCAGAGGAAAAGCGTTTGAGCGCGGCGATAGCAATCGGCTCATCTACCTGCCCTCGTTTGCAGGCTGTCTCGCACGGATGGGTGCAGATGCGACCGCATACGCCAGGCAAAGGATTTTGCTTTCTGATAACAGCAAATGCCTCATCAAACCTTCTTTCAGCAATGAGTTGAATGTACTCCCTGGCATCGGTCAGAATGGGGCACGCCAACTTGCAAGGAGCAAGATCTATGGGCGCTGCAGGTGTCTCGTTATCCATAGCGTTTTCTACATTTCACGTCGCATGGCCATGTCAAAGAGAACCCTTTCTTTCTTCTCCTGAATCCCCAGGGCCTCTCGCGCCTCATCAATGTGGCGGATCATCATTCTTGCCATCTCTGTCGGATCTTCTTCAACAGCCCACATGCCGCCATACTCTTCTTGGATTTCTCTGAACAGATAGTCCGTTAGAACTTTACTCCCTGTGGTTGGAAACGTCCTTCCAAATACCACATAGACGCCACTGGCCACGCAGTACTGGCCAATGGATATGGCCTTTTCGCTCATCCATTCAGCCGCGCAACCGGCAGCAGGGACCTGACTGATATCATCCCCCAGTCCTCCCTCTTTAACGATCTCCGTGGCTGCGATCAGAATGCGGCTGTTGTCCACGCAGGAACCCATGTGCAGTACAGGCGGCATGCCCACGGTCTCGCACACCTCTTTGAGGCCAGGACCAGCCAGGTCTGCTGCTTCGGGTCTCAAGAGCCCCTCCCGGCCGCAGGCGGTGGCCGCACAACCAGTCACCAGCACAAGCACATTGTTGGCAAGAAGTTCTTTAACCACCGTTGTGTGTATCTTTCCGGACTCCACCCGGCAGCTATCGCACCCAACCACTGCACCCACCCCGCGGATACGGCCGTTGATAATGTTGTCATTCAATGGCCTGTAAGAGGCTCGGAAAGCACCGCCCAACATGTGGTTGATCGTCTCGTGGCTAAAACCGGCCACCACATCCATCTTTTGGTCAGGAATACGCACTTTTTTCCTTTCTTTAAACCTGCCGATGGCTCGAAGGGTGAGGTCTCTTGCATTCTCAAGTGCATGGTGATGGTCAAATTCGATGTGCGTGGCGCCCGGAATCTTGGCCCGAGGCGAAGTGGTTACCAGCTCCGTATGGAAGCATTTAGCCACATTTGACAAACCCTGCATGATACACTGCACATCGACCACCATGGCTTCTACGGCACCGGTGGCAAGCACCACCTCTTGCTGAACAAAGCTGCCTGCAATGGGAACACCGCGGCGCATCAACACCTCGTTTCCCGAGCAGCACACGCCTGCCAGGTTGATCCCTTTTGCCCCCACTTCCTGGGCTGCTGCCACGATTTCCGGCTCTTGGGCCACGATGGCCATGGCCTCCGGCACCTGGGGTTCATGGCCGTGTATCACAATATTGACATGATCTTCGGAAAGCGCGCCAAGATTCACCACCGTTCGAAGCGGCACGGGCGTGCCAAAGAGAATGTCTTGCAGCTCCGTGGCGATCATCGAGGCCCCCCAGCCGTCTGCCAGGGCGCAACGGGTCGATTGAAAGATGAGATTGCGGTAATCCTGATCCGTGCCCATATGGGTGCGATGCATGATCTCCACGACCTCACGATCAACGCCGCGGGGAAGGACCCCCAGCTTTTTCCAAAGCTCCTGTCGCTTAGCAGGCGCCCGGGTAGTCATCACCAGTGTCCCTTCCTGCTGGCCAAATTCGGCAAGGACCTTTTCTCCTAACTCGATCGCGATATCTTCTTTGCCGCGACCTTCGGTCTTGATCTTGTAAAGCTCTGCCATGAAATGGAGCTTTTTTTCGTCCTTGATCTCAAAGGGGCACTCTCCCTTGGCAGCGGCCAAAAACGTCAGGGCCGTCTCACGGCCGTGATCCATGTGGGCCGACGCCCCTGAGGCAACCATACGGGCAAAATTGCGTGCCGCCACTGTGGACGCTGTTGCCCCACAGATACCGATCGACGTGGGATCATCCTCGATCATCATACACGGCCCAAAAGAACAGTTTCGGCAGCAAGTGCCCCCCTGGCCAAAAAGGCAAGGCTGAATGGCCCGGTCTTCCATACGCTGCACATAGGTCTTCACGCCATCCTTGGCCGCCTCTTCAAGAACGCAGGTGCTGGCCTCACAGAAGATGCCCTGGCACTCATGCTGTGTGAACGGAATTATTTTCCTAGCCATTTGTCCCTCCAGTGATTGTCGTTAGTTTCGCTATTTGTTTTTTTCCACTCTAGAATCGGACACCGACCGGGGAAGCCGGTGAAGCAATCGCCACGCCCGATTCACGAATTCTTAATTCCTTAATACCTCAACCCGAAATCGATGCCTTGGCCGCCGCCACCGTGTTTTTCATCAACATAGTGATGGTCATGGGCCCTACACCGCCCGGGACCGGCGTAATCGCTGCCGCCTTTTCCTGAACCGCGTCAAAGTCAACATCGCCGGCTAAAATGGCCTTTCCCTCTGGGGTTTTACCTATACGATTGACGCCTACGTCAATGACCACCACCCCATCTTTGACCATATCAGCCGTGATGGTCTTAGGACGCCCAACTGCCACGATCAAGATGTCTGCCATTTTCGTAAAGGCCCCTAAATCCTTAGTCCCCGTGTGACAAAGGGTGACGGTGGCGTTTCCACCAGGGGGTGGTTGCAACATGAGATTCGCCATGGGTTTTCCCACAATATTGCTCCTGCCCACCACCACCACATGCTTGCCGTCCGTCCTAACATCTGAACGTCTCAGCAGTTCTACGATTCCGTGAGGAGTGCAAGGAAGAAAAACCCCTGCGCCGATCATCAGTTTGCCCACATTGACCGGATGGAAGCAGTCCACATCCTTGTCTGGATCAATCGCATAGATCACCCTTTCAGCATCAATATGCTTGGGAAGTGGCAACTGCACCAAAATGCCATGAATTTTGGGGTCGTTGTTTAACTTCTTCACTAGGTCGAGCAACTCAGCTTCTGAGGTGTCCGCAGGAAGATCCGTTCTCGCAGAATAGATGCCGAGGTTATTGCAGGCTTTCTCCTTTTGCCCCACATAAACCTTTGATCCTGGGTCCTCACCCACCAAAATCGTGGCCAGCCCTGGTATGAGACCGTCCTTTTCCTTGAGT
>JASFPF010000203.1:0-4110 GCA_050116135.1 Deltaproteobacteria bacterium
GTGAGAAAGCCCATGGACAGTGACGGCGACGGCGTGACAGACGATCTGGACCAGTGTCCTAATACGCCCAGGGGGGTCAAGGTGGATGCCCGGGGGTGCCCGTTGGATTCGGACGGCGACGGCGTGCCTGACCACCTGGATCAGTGCCCGGATACCCCGAAAGGTGTCAAAGTAGACAAGCAGGGATGCCCCATCGACACGGACGGTGACGGGGTGCCTGACTACCTGGATGAATGTCCTGATACGCCCAAGGGTGCCACTGTCAATTCGGTAGGGTGCTGGGCCCTTAAGGGCGTGGTTCTTTTCGATGTCAACAAGTCGGAGCTGAAACCTGCAGCCTATCCACTTCTGGATGAAGTCGTGTCCATCATGAAGAAAAACCCTGACATAAGGGGTTTCATCGAAGGCCACACAGACAGCACAGGCCCCGCGGCTTACAACCAGCAGCTTTCTGAAAAGCGTGCCCGGTCAGTCGAGGCATACATCGAGACACACGGCATTGACCGAGCTCGATTCTCGGTTAAAGGATACGGCGAGTCTAAACCGATTGCCCCTAACGACACCCCGGAAGGCCGGCAAGAAAACCGCAGGGTGGAATTGAGGCGGACTCGTTAGGCGTTGATGGGCGGTTTCGGCTCGATCCACTTCATGAAGGGTGGGGTCCATGGGGGCCCCACCCCATAGTCACGGGAGGCAGGCTCGTGTTGTCCTGTCTTGAAGGTTTCGCCCCTGGGAGAACGATCCCATGAAAACCATTCGACACTTCAGTATAATATTGCTTCTAACCTTGGGTCTCTTTCAACTCACACCGGCTCATGCCCAGTTTGGTGATCTTCTGCAGGGCATCAAAAAGGCCGTAGGGCTGGGCGGAGGGCTTACTGAAGAAAGAATCATTGAAGGGCTCAAAGAGGCGCTAGAAATCGGCACCCAAAATGCGGTGGAAACAGTCTCCAAGGTGGGAGGGTATTACGAGAATCCGAAGATCAAGATTCCTCTTCCTGGTGCGGTTCAGAAGGTGGAAAAGATTGTCCGGGCCGCAGGCTATGGGACTCAGTTGGATGCCTTTGAGATGAGCATGAACCGAGCGGCTGAGACAGCCGCACCAGAGGCAAAAGGTGTTTTCTGGGATGCCATCAAGCAGATGAAGGTCGCAGATGCACAAAAAATCTTGCATGGGCAAGATAACGAGGCGACCCTGTACTTCAAAGAAAAAACCCATGATCGGCTGGGCGAGATCTTTAAGCCCATGGTCCGCAATGCCATGTCCGGGGTGGGTGTCACCAAGGCGTACCAAGACCTAGAGGAAAAGGTGCAAAGCATCCCCTTTGTGGGAAATTGGACCTTCGATTTGGATGAATATGTCAAAAACGGTGCCTTAGAAGGCCTTTTTCTGATGCTGGGCGAGGAAGAGAAGAAAATTCGACAAGACCCCGCAGCCAGGGTGACCGATCTTCTCAAGGAAGTCTTCGGGAGCCAATAGCGTAGAAACCAACTCGCTTTGCAGCATATCATTTTGCACATCATTTGAAGCCGCTCGCCAACCCCGAAGCAAATGGATGGGGTGGGCTCGCTTTTTCGGTTAAAAAACCTTGTCTCAAAAATAGAAGAACATGGTGATTAGACCCCTGCGATATACCTTGTTCGTGTCTTTGTTGGCCATTGCCATCTCTTATGGTTGTCAGACGACATATTATGCGGTCTGGGAGAAATTGGGAAAAGAGAAAAGGCATTTACTGAAAGATCATGTAGAAAAGGCACGTACGGAGCAAGAAAAAGCATCAGAAGAGTTCAAGGACGCTTTGACTCGAGTTAAAGAGATCTATGGCTTTGACGGCGGTGATCTCGAAGATTTCTATAATAAGCTACAATCCGACTACGAATCATGCGAAGAACGGGCTGGCGCTGTCAGTGAAAGAATTGAGATGGTGGAGCAAATCGCGGCGGATCTTTTCAGGGAATGGGATCAGGAGATTAATGACATGGCCAATGAAAAATTCAAGTCAAAGAGCCGGGAATCCCTGAAAATGACCAAGAGACGCTATGCTCGCCTTCAGGACGCCATGACAAAAGCTGAGTCACGCATGGAGCCTGTTCTGACGCAGCTTCGAGATTACGTGCTATACCTGAAGCACAATTTGAACGCTCAAGCTATCGGGGCTCTCAAGCAAGAAGTGGGCGATATTGAAATTGAAGTTGAAACGCTTATTCGAGATATGGGCCAATCCATCAAGGAGGCGGATACTTTCCTAGAAAGTTTCGAATAGGCGGGTGACCTTCTGAGCAGAGCCAATAGGGTTTAGAGGACCATTCGTTCATGTCTTCAAGCCTTGTGAAGAGGGATAGAAAATGCAGGATGAAATAACGGCGATCCAGAAAGTTATCAACACCATTATCGATTTCTTCGTGAATTACAGTTTCCAAGTGGTTGGCGCGATCCTTATTCTCATTGTTGGGTTGATCGTTGCCAGGTCCCTCGCTTCGTTCCTCATGAAGTTGTTTGAGAGAAAGCACTTTGATATTACCCTGTCAAAATTTGCTGTCGCCACGGTCAAGGGCATTATCATCGGCTTCGCGATTATCGTGGCCCTTGGCAAATTCGGCATCACCATCGCACCCTTTATTGCCGCACTGGCCGCCTTGGCTTTCGGGGCAAGCTTTGCAATCCAGGGCCCTCTTTCAAACTACGGGGCGGGCCTGGTGATCATCCTCACGCGACCCTTTGTGGTCGGCAATACCATCAAAATTGGTGAAGTCAGCGGGATCGTTGAAGAAGTCAACCTCGGTGCCACCATCTTAACCGATGAAGATGGCGTGAAAATAACCATACCCAATAAGCATATCGTGGGGGAGGTCCTTTACAACTCGGAGGAACGCAAGATTGTGGAGGAACTTGTGGGCATTAGTTATGACAGCGACCCCGAAGAAGCCATCCGAATAATCAAGAACACCTTAGACGGGTTTCAGGCGATTTCCAAGGATCCCATGCCTCGAGTCGGCATTCAAGAATTCGGTGATTCTTCCATCAATATTGGTTTGCGCTATTGGATACCCACCAGGAAATATTTTGAAACCCTTTACAGCGTGAACCTGGCGGTCTACAAAGAGTTGAAACAGGCGAATATCGAGATCCCCTTTCCCCAGAGGGACATTCACGTTGTGTCGCAATCACAGGAAGGCGCAATATAACGCAGACAGAGGGCATGAAGCTTCTTTGACCTTTGCAGGCATAGAAGCCTCCACTAAGATACCTCCAACATTGACAGACGGCGCTCGCAGACCATTCCCACGGAACCGGCCTTCACCCGTCAGGCAGGTCTTATCGCTCTACACTCACTAAAGGGATCGGCATACTCTTTTGCGTATTGCATTGCTCGTAGCACTTTTCTTCCCTGTATTTTCGGGATTCGCCTTATCGATCGTGCCAGACGCCTATTCAAAGGCAGAGAGGGGGCCCTCAGGCAGGATCAAGGTCTATGTCAGCATTCTGCCACAGGTATATTTTGCTGAGCGTGTGGGGGGTGAACGTGTGGATGTCTCTGTCATGGTTGGTCCAGGGCAGAGCCCAGCCACCTATGAACCCAGGCCCAAACAGATGGCGGCGCTTAACAAGGCACGGCTCTACTTTCGCATTGGCGTACCCTTTGAAAATGTCTGGCTGCAACGTATCAGCAAGGCAAATTCCAACATGAAGGTGATCGATACGCGCCGTGGTATTGAGCTGCTGTCCATGAAGGCCCATCATCGACACGACAATGAGGCACATCACCATCACGGCACCATGATGAAAGACCCACACATTTGGCTGAGTCCAAGGTTAGCCAAGATCCAGGCCGAGAATATCTGCGCCGCCCTTATTGCGGAAGACCCTGCCCACAGGTCCTACTATGAGAGCAGTTTGAGGGCCTTCCAGGCTGATCTTGATCAACTGGACGGGAAAATCAGTGAGATTCTGAAACATATCAAGACGCGCAAATTCATAGTGTTTCATCCGGCATTGGGATACTTTGCCCGTGACTATGCCTTGGAGGAGATACCGATCGAGAGGGAGGGAAAAGAACCAAGTGCTAAAATATTGGCGGATCTCATCGAGCAAGCGAAGGATGAATGCAT
>JASFPF010000204.1:0-4104 GCA_050116135.1 Deltaproteobacteria bacterium
CCCACAGAAATCCCACACTTCCACAGCCCAGGGTGGCATGGCTGCGGTGGACCCGAAAGACCCGATTGACAAAGTCGTGTACCACATGTTCGACACCTGGAAAGGTTCGGACTGCTCAGCGGATCAGAATATCATCAAGACAGTCTGCGAATCGGCATGGGAGCAAATCGTTTGGTTGGAAAGGCACGGGATGCATTTTAGCCGCACGGAAGAAGGGCGCATTGCTAAGAGACCTTTTGGCGGCCATATGCTCAATTTTGGCGAAGTCAAGGCCTTTCGGTCTTGCTATGAAGCCGATCGGACTGGCAAAGGGATCATGGATACCGTGTGGGGTGAGTCCTTGAGGCATGGGGTCGTGTTTTTGAATCAAAGCGTGGCCACCGAGTTACTCTTTAGAAATGGCCGTTGCGTCGGGGCCATTGTCTTCATGGAACAGAACGGCAAATTTGTCGCGGTCCTGGCCAAGGCGACGGTTATGGCCACGGGCGGCAAAACCCGCATGTATCAGGTGAGTACCAATTGTCGACAGAACACGGGCGACGGTCTTGCCTTGATCCTTCAAGCCGGGCTGCCGGTCATGGATGTAGAAGCCGTGCAGTTCCATCCTACCGGCATTGTAGGGCCAGGCATCCTGGCCAGCGAGGCTCTTCGCGGTGAAGGTGCCATCCTACGGAACAAGGATGAAGAACCCTTTATGGAGCGCTACGCTCCAACCGCCAAAGATCTGGCCCCACGGGATCTTGTTTCCAGATGCATCCTCACAGAGATCCGCGAAGGGAGGGGATGCATCCACCCTGATCACAAGCTTCCCCATGTGTGGCTGGACCTCAGGCATATCCCAGAACACATTCACAAGACCAGGATTCAGGAAGTGTGTGGGTTTTTCTGCAGGTTTGTAGGCGTTGAGCCTCAACATGAGCTTTGTCCGGTGACCCCAACAGCGCACTATCAGATGGGCGGTGCGCCGACCAATGAATTCGGTGAAGTCCAAAAGGATGCTCAGCGTATCGTACCCGGGTTGTATGCCTGTGGCGAGTTCGCAGCAGCAAGCCTTCACGGTCACAATCGCCTTGGGACAAATTCCCTGCTAGAGCTCATTACCATGGGCAAGGTTGTGGGGAACAGAGTTGCAGATTATATCGAGGATGCTGAAGATCCGGGCGATATCCCCCAAGATGCAGGTACCCATGTCTTCTCTCAGTTTTCCGGCTACCTTGAGGCTGAGGGCCACGAGCGTTACGCTGAGATTCGGGATGCCCTCCGGGTGCTCATGATGGATCAGGTGGGGGTTTTCCGCAACGAGCAAGGTCTCATGGAGGCCATCGAAAAGCTCAAAAAGCTCAAAGACAGAACCAAGCGTATGGCTCTCGCCAGCAAGTCCCTCATCATGAACCTTGAGCTTATTCAGTTTTGGGAGATGGATCATCTTTTGGACATTTCCATGGTCATTGCTCAATCAGCGTTGGCCAGGAAGGAGTCGCGAGGGGGCCATTATCGCGAGGACTACCCAGAAAGGAGCCCTGAATTCCATTACCACACGTTAGCCTCCATGACAGAGTATGGCCAAGTGACCCTCGACAAACGGCCCATCGATATGAGCATCTACGAGGCCAAAGGAGAGCATTACGAGAGGTTCGGTATCATCGAAAGAAAATATTGAGTTTTTAGGAAACCATCCACATTGTTTCCTCCTTGGGAGTCAGTGAATGTCACGAGACTATGAACTCACCTTGAAGATTCGCCGTTATGATCCTGATAGCGAGCGGTCCTGGGTGCAGGATTACCACTTAAAGGCTGGTCGCATCCTGCGATTTGTAGACTTGTTTCGCAAGATCAACGATGAACAGGACCCAACCCTGGCCTGGAGTTCCTCCTGCGAGCATGGCCAGTGCGGCACATGCGGCATGAAAATCAATGGCAAGCCCCTTTTAACCTGTGAACTCCTTGTAGAGAAGGCCGTGGAACAGTTCAAGACCCACATCTTTACTGTGGAACCCCTGACCATCGCACCGGTGATAAGAGATCTCGTGGTGGACCTGGAAAAGGCCTACGAACGCGTCCATCTTGTGAAACCCTATATTATTGCCCCGGCTTCACCACATCCTGACGGGGACGAATACCGCGTTTTTCCTCGCGTCCTGGAGAGATATGTCGAAGCTACCCGATGCATTAATTGCTTTTGCTGCGCCACGGCCTGTGTGACGCAAAAAAACTACCTCGGGCCAAATGCCATGCTTGCCAACGTTGTCCGTCTCATGGACCCTCGGGAAACAGCGGATAAGGAAAGGCTTGATATTCTTTATAGCGACCAGGGAACGCCCCGATGCCGAACGGCACTGGCGTGCAGCTTTGTTTGTCCCAAAGAGATCGATATTGCTCACTTCATCGCCCTGGCCAAGGAAGAACATTTTTCAGAAGATGCTTCTTCAGCGTGAGGCTGCGATTCTGACCCAAATGGCAACGCCCAATGCCTTGAAAGGTTTTGGGCTAACGAGCTATTTGTCCATGTGATGGGCTCCCAAGGGCCATCATGGGAAAAAGCTGCCAAGCACAAGGCCGATTGATCAGCTTGGGCACTGGATGCAATCCTGGCATCTTTTCATTCTTTCCTTCTTTTTCTCTCTATATTCCCTCAAATCAAGGCCCTGTTCAATGGCATGGGCACACCTGGGGCACAAGAGACAGAAATTGACGATCTTTTCGTTGTGTGCTTCGACCTCTATGCCGCACACTTGACACCTTCTTGATGTACTAAAAGGCCGTCCACATTTAACACACTTTTTCATGGTGTCTTACGAATACCTCGGCGAAAAACTGGGAAAAACTTTTTTTGATGACCCTTCCGGTCATCTCGTCAGACAGTGGGGATTTAGCTTCTCAGAAAAGCCGCATGTGGTTTACTTCTATCAGCCCTTTGGGGGCGCATGCATCACGTTGCCAATGCCTATGAATCTAGACCAACGCCTTTATATCATGCCTCGGCGGACGATTTTGTTGTTTCCCTCTTCATGACTCTTTGCCGCAAGTACCGCGACTGGTACCGTCTCCATCGAAGAATTGGTTGCAGAAGACCTTGAATTCATGTAAATAATAACATTTTGGTATCAATGCTACGGTGGCGCGGTGATACCACGGAAAGGTCAGGAAGAAACCTATGCTTATCATAGAATTTAACGAAAACATATCTTGTGGTCAGGTCCCTGATGAGGCGGGGATGAAAGATCTTTCTCGAAGGGGCGTTAAGACGATTGTTGATTTGAGCGTTGCCGGAGAGGTTAATGGGGGCAACGACCCACAATTTTCCCAAAGCAGGGACCTTCGTTATGTTCGTCTGCCTTTGGCGGGAGAGGGGTTGTCAGAAGAAAAATTGAGCAGATTTTATCAGACCGTTTTCGATAAAGACAAATATCCTGTCTATGTTTGCGGAGAAAAAGCCATCAGGCCTGTTGCCCTGCTGTTGACGATTTCCGCTTTAAAGGAGGGCAAAACCGTGATGGATATTCTGGAAGATGCCAAGAGGTTGAGTCCTCCTTTAGAACATGCTCCGGAAGTCGTGAAGTTTGTGGAGGCATTTTTTCGTCATCGCAAGGGACATGATGAACACGAGGCCATTGCTACCGATGTGATTGAGCGGTGGCTCAGGCCGAAGAATCGGGGTGTTCTTTCGAACCCCGACGGGTCAGCGAAAGTCACGGGGCCCTGTGGTGATACCATTGAGATATACCTTAAAATAAAAGATGAACAGATAGAACAAGCGCGCTTTATGACCAACGGGTGTCCTAACAGCGCTGCTTGTGCTTCCATGGGCGCAGAACTCGCTGAAGGGAAATCATTGGGTGAGGCCTATGACTTGACCCACGACGATATTATTGATTCCTTTAGTGGATTGCCAAAGGAGGAACAGCATTGTGCCAAGCTGACCATCATAGCGTTACGGCAGGCTGTTGATGAATACTTCAAAGCACAAACAAAAGAACGCCTGGTGGCAAATCCCATCTAAAGCAGCCTTTTTGAACCGATTAAGCGAGCGCATTGCCCGTATCTTGCTGCGGGGTTAGCGAGCGTATATAAAATTAGTATTATTCCTTACGGTCGAAGATTCCC
>JASFPF010000205.1:0-4104 GCA_050116135.1 Deltaproteobacteria bacterium
AGCCCCCTTCTGTGTTTGAAGCTGATCGGGTGCGGGACGAAAAGCTGAAGGTCTTCCGGTCTCTTCGGCCCTTCGCGGTGAACGAGATCGACCACCACCTGGTTCTGGGGCAGTATACGGCAGGCACGATTGAACGACAGCCCGTGCCTGGATACAGGCAGGAGCCCGGCGTCATTGAAGACTCATTGATTCCCACGTTTGCCATGGCCAAGGTCTTCATCGACAACTGGCGTTGGCAAGGCGTGCCTTTTTACCTGCGTTCTGGCAAGAGGATGGCAACCAAGATCACGGAAATTGCCATCCAGTTTAAGCGGGTCCCAAGTTTCATGTTTCGCCATGCCCTGGACGAAAAGATTCAGCCCAACGTGCTCGCCTTGAGGATTCAACCAGACGAAAGAATCACGTTGACCTTTCAAACCAAACTCCCTGGGGCCAAGGTATGTCTTCAGCCCGTGACCATGGACTTTCATTACCGCTCCATTCACGAAGCCACTTTCTTGGAGGCCTATGAAAAAGTCATCCTGGATTGCCTGCTGGGAGATCAGATGCTCTTTGTCCGCCAGGACGGCGTGGAGTTGTGTTGGGCATTTCTCTCGCCCATTCTGGAGGCTTGCGAGCAATGTTCGGACCGTGAACGGTCCCTGCATTTTTACGAAGCGGGCACGTGGGGCCCCCGGAAAGCCAATGAGTTAATGAAGAAAGAGGGATGTCATTGGCGGCGGGTTTAATTGCAATGCCCAGGAGAGCAGACTATGGCAAAATATGATTATGACATGGTGATCATTGGCGGTGGAGCGGCGGGCCTGACGGTGGCTGCAGGGGCGGCGCAGCTGGGAGCCAAAACGGTCCTCATCGAAAAGGACAGGCTAGGAGGAGACTGTCTTTTTTACGGCTGTGTGCCCAGCAAGACCCTGATCAAGACGGCCAAGGTGTATCACTATGCCAAACACCTGAAGAGGTTTGGACTGCCTGAAGTGGATGTGCCTCCCTGCCATTTGGGGTCGGTGATGGGTCACGTACAAGATGTGATTCACCAGGTTGCGGCGCACGATTCTGTGGAGCGGTTTCAGGGCTTGGGTGTGGATGTGATTTTTGGTAGCCCGGAGTTTGTCTCCGATCACGAACTCAGGATCCATGGAAAAACCCTATCAAGCAGCCGTCTTACCATTGCCACGGGCAGCAGGCCCATGGTCGTCCCCATTGAAGGGCTTCAACAGACGGGTTTTATCACAAACATAGAGACATTTTCCTTGCAGGTTTTGCCTCCTCGACTCGCTGTGCTGGGTGCGGGCCCCATTGGTGCAGAACTGGCCCACGCCTTTGCCCGGTTGGGGAGCAAGGTTGTGCTCATTGATATCCTCGAATACCCTTTGGGTCTAGAAGACCATGACATGGCCGAAGTGGTGATCAAGCAAATGGTTCACGATGGCATATCGTTGCGAATGAACTCAAAGGCCAAGCGGGTTTATCAGGAAGAAAACCATAAGGTGCTGGTCATTGAGGGCAAAGAAGGGAAAGAAGAGATCATCCCATGTGACGAAATTCTGTTAGCCACCGGTCGAAGACCCAACGTGGAAGGGTTGAATTTGGAAGCCGCCGGCGTCAACTACACCAACAAGGGCATAGAGACCGATCTTCACATGCAGACCAGTCAAAAGCATATCTATGCGGCAGGCGATGTCAACGGTCAATTCCCCTTCACCCATATGGCAGGGGCCGAGGGGTCGATGATCGTGAGAAACGCCATTATGCACATCCCAGGGAAGATCAACTACAACATGACCCCCTGGGTCATTTTTACTGACCCGGAGATGGCCTCCATCGGCTATAACGAGCAACGCGCAAGATCCGATAATATCTCCTATGATATCTATTCGGAAGACTTCGAAGAAGTGGATCGCGCCTTGGCAGAAAGGGAGTATCAGGGAAAGATCAAGATACTCACGGAGTCGGGCTCTAACAAGATTATCGGTGTTCAAATCGTTGGACTCCATGCTGGAGAACTCATTGGTGCCTCTGTTCTAGCATTGAACAAGGGCATGAAGCTGGCTGATCTGGCCACCCCTATTATTGCTTATCCAACCCTATCGGAGATTCATAAGAAGAGCGCTGGTAAATACTATGCCCAGAAGATATTTAGTCCCAAAGTGAAAAGTATCTTAAAATTCTTTTTCGGTTATCAAGGGTGACGCCTTCAAAAGAGACAGTTCTGTGAGCCCCGTGAACATATTGGCGTATTGGAGTTTATAACAAGTAAGAAGATGGAAGAAGCGATCCGGCCACCAGCGGCACCCCGGAGGAAAGCTGCGGTCAAGGCCCTTGTCCTCGTGGCCTTTGTGATTGGCGCTATCGCCTTGGTTCGATTTACCCCTGTCAAAGCGTACCTTACAGCGGAAGCCTTGGGTCGGTTTTTGGAAGCCGTTGGGTTTTGGGCCCCCTTGGTTTTTATGCTCGTCTATGCCGTGGGGGTCTGTCTTTTTGTCCCTGGTACGTTGCTAACCGGTTTGGGTGCTGCCATATTTGGGGCCTATTGGGGCTTTCTATACGTATGGATTGGCGCCATGTTGGGCGCCAGCGGCGCCTTTTGGATAGGTCGTACCCTGGGAAGGGACTTCGCTGCCTCCTTGATTGGAGACAAGTTGAAAAAGTATGATGAGGCCATAGGGCGCAACGGATTTGCCACCGTCCTTTACTTACGACTCGTCTACTTCCCTTTTACGCCCATGAACTTCGGCATGGGCTTGACTGGAGTCCGCTTTTGGGACTACTTCTTCGGTACAGGTTTGGGCATTATCGTTGGAACCTTTATCTTTACGTTTTTCATAGGAACGGTCAAAGAGGTGTGGGCCTCCGGCAACTGGGGCGAATTGGTTTCTTTTAGGATTTTCTTCTCATTGGGATTATTCGCATTCTCATTCTTTATTCCGAAAATCATAAAGAAAATCAAAGGCGAAGTTTAGTTTGCTCTGAAGCTGAGACCTTTGCATCACCCTTCTCCTTTATTGGGATGAAGATTGAAGACCCTGCAGTAAGCTGCAGGGAATCTTCGACCGTTCGGTGCACAGAACCTGAAGAGAGGAGTCATGGAGACCTATTACAGACCTGAAGACTTACCCAAATTTGAAGAGATCGGCAAGGAAGCCCCTGAGTTGGCCAAGAAGTTCTTTGATTACTACCATGCGGTCTTTGCCGAAGGTGAGCTGACCGGGCGGGAGAAGGCCCTCATCGCCCTGGCAGTGGCTCACACGGTTCAGTGTCCTTACTGCATTGACGCCTTTACCCAGGCGTGTCTGGAGAACGGCTCAACCTCAGGCGAAATGACAGAGGCGGTCCACGTTGCCACGGCCATCAGGGGGGGTGCCTCTCTCGTACACGGGATTCAAATGCGCAATATTTCAGAGAAGCTGTCTATGTGACAAAGGAAGCCACAAAGATGGAAGCTAGGTCCATGCTGGAAGGCGCTGCCAGCGCCCCTGAAATGGGGGCCGTGATGGATGTGTCTTTTTCCCGCAACCTGTCCAAACACGGACTCAAATTGGAGCGAGGGGAAACCACGACCCTTCAAATAAACGTGGGCCTGTTATGCAACCAGGTGTGCAGACACTGTCATCTTGATGCGGGGCCCGGGCGCAGCGAGCTGATGGATGAAGACACGTTGAGTCAAGTCGCCGACTTTGCCCAAAGGGTCGGCTTTGAGACCATAGACGTCACCGGGGGAGCCCCCGAATTGCACCCCCAGCTTACCTCCACGATTGAAACCCTCTCTCCTCTTGCCCCCAGACTCATTGTTCGCTCCAATCTCACAGCCCTTGAAGATACTTACCCAGACCGGTTCATCGACGTTTTCAGGAGACACGGGGTTGTTGTTGTCGCCTCCTTCCCCTCCTTGAACCATGCACAGACAGAATCACAGCGGGGAAAAGGGGTCTTTAAAAAGAGTATCAAGGCATTGCAAAGGCTTAATGCTGTTGGCTATGGAAAAGAAGGCACAGGCCTTGAACTCGATCTGGTTTCCAACCCCGCAGGGGCATTTCTACCGCCTGCACAGGCACAGGCCGAAAAAAGATTCCGAGCGTTCTTGAGCACGAAATGGGGACTGGTTTT
>JASFPF010000206.1:0-4089 GCA_050116135.1 Deltaproteobacteria bacterium
GTAGATGGGAAGCCCCTTTTCGGCCAGGCGGCGAACATCCTGCCGAAAGCGTTTGTTCTCTGCCAGGGCTTGCGCCTGGGTTTCTGGGAAACCGCCGCCAATGTATAGGCCGTCAAGTTTAGGAAGCCCCGGATCTGTAAGGGCATTTAGCGTGACAATCTTCGCCCCTGAGGCCTTTAGGGCCTCCAGGTTTTCAGGATAGTAGAACTGAAAAGCCGAATCCTGGATCACCCCAATGCGAGGCGACGGTGCCTTTTTCCTCCCGGGCAGGTGCCTCTCACCCTCAAGTTCTCCAGGTGCAGTCGTAAAGGGGGACGCCTCTCTGGCCATGGCCAGAAGGCTGTCAAAATCCAGATACTGTTGAGCTATATCCGCTGCTTTTTCGATAGAATCATCGGCCCGGGCGTGTTCAGGCGTGGGGACCAGGCCCATGTGTCTTTCTGGAAAGGCCTCTGTTCTGATCTTGGGTATGGCGCCCAGGACAGGAAGGTGGCAGTACTGCTCGACGGTCTTTCGGATAATCGATTCATGACGGGCGCCTGCCACGCGGTTCAGGATGACCCCGCAGATGTTCACCGCAGGGTCGAATTGGACACAGCCCAGGACCATGGCCGCCACGGTACGGGTGCTCTTGGTAGCATCAATGACGAGGACCACAGGGGCCTTGAGGAGCTTGGCAAGTTCCGAGGTGCTGGTCGTTCCTTCAAGGTCAATCCCGTCGTAGAGACCTCGGTTTCCTTCAATAACAGAAAGGTCGCTTGGGAGCGCGTGGTGCGTAAAGGAGAGGAGAATCTTTTCGGCAGGCATCAAGAAGGTGTCCAGATTATGACAGGGGCGACCGGCCGCTCGTGCCAGCCACCCCGCATCAATAAAGTCTGGTCCCTTCTTAAAAGGGGTAATGGCCATCCCGCGCTTGCGCCAGGATGCGATCAACCCCAGAGAGATCATCGTCTTCCCCGAGCCCCCGCGCAGGGCAGCAATCAAAATCCGGGGAAAAGCCATAGGATTGGTTTCTTGTTACTGGAAAACGACCTAGTTTCAATCAATGGTCTGTCGAGCCCTGAAAACGACGCAGGCCTGCTTCTAATCCTCGCCATCCGCGTGGGCCTGCTTGCCCACCCCCTTGAGACCGATCAGGGTGGTGCTCCCGCTGGACCAGTACTCAAGGGTCCCCTCACCGACCATCTTGTTGACCAGGTTTTTTACGGCTCTGTTTTTCTCATCGGGAAACATCTTGTAGAAGTCCTTCAGATAGAACTTGGACTTGCCCTTCTTTTTTTCAAGTGTCTCAACAATTTTCTTTTTTGCTGCTTCTTCGTCCATTTCTCGCCTCTTTTCGTCGAATAGGCACAATAAGAGCTCTTTGCTCCCCTTGCCCTCTTCTCTAAAAGGAGAGGGCAAGGGTACGGTTGAAGTGCTAACGATTTTCGGCTTACGTAAACTTGAAATTGGTTGTCTGACGCCAAGTAAAATAGGCCGGGTCACGGAAATCATCAATCAGGTGATGGGTGAACTCAAGATCGCACTTTTCAAAAAACTTCTCCCAGCCGATCCTTTCGGCCCATTGGCCCAGCCGCTCGTACTTATTGGCATCCGCTGAATAGGCCTCAACCATCTTCTTGATTGTTGCAGTCATGGTCGGCCAGCGGGGCATCTCATTGGGAATGAACGCAACCACCACTTTGGAAAACTTGGGCGCGTCTATCCTGTTTGAGATCTTACCGCCTGCCATGAGCACGATACCGTCACCTTCCGTGTCGGCCAAAGGCATGGACGGGCACATGGTGTAGCAGTTGCCGCAGAACATGCACCGCTCCTCATTGACAGACACCGAGTTGACCTTTTGACCCCCGAACTCCACCTTGGCCGGCTTGATGGCTGCTGTGGGACAGGCCGCAATGGCAAGAGGAATCTCGCACATCTTGTCCAGGTACTCATGGTCCAGCAAGGGCGGCTTGCGGTGGTAACCCAGGATGGCAATGTCCGAGCAGTGGACGGCGCCACACATATTCAGGCAGCAGGCCATGGACACCCTAAGCTTGGCCGGAAGCCTCATATTGGTAAAATCGTCAAATACCTCGTCCATAGTGGCCTTGACCGTGCCCGAGGCGTCCGTGGCCGGGGTGTGGCAATGGATCCAGCCCTGGGTGTGGACGATATTAGTGATGCCAGCACCCGTTCCCCCGACGGGGAACTTATAGCACCCGCCAGGTTGTTTCCGGGCCATTACGTCGTCTTTCAAGGCCATAGCCTTGTCCTTGCTGTCCACCATGAACTCAACGTTGTTGCGGGTCGTCCACCGGACATAGCCGTCGCAATACTTGTCGGCAATCTCCATGATCTCACGGATGTGGGACACACTCATGAGGCGGCAGCCGCCACACCGGATCGTATAGAGTTCGTCTCCGCTTTCAGCCACATGGACAACGATGCCCGGCTCGATGATTTCGTGATAGAGCCATTTGCCTTTGTTTTTCTTGATAATCGGTGGATAGAACTCCTCATAGTATCTCGGTCCGATATCGGTAATCCTGTTTTCCATCGGTTTGTCGGGATTGTACCCTGAAGAAATAAATGCCATCGTTGTCACCCCCTATCTCTGATGATATTTCCTGAATTCGTTAATGTCACGCTTCCACCCGCCAGGCACTTCTTCTTCTTTCCAGAAGACGTACGGGTTGGATCGAGGCTCTTGAACCATCTGCGGAATCGGCTTCAAACCCGTCACCTCGCACAGCTTCTGCATGCCCTGGCGCTTGATCAGCTCACCAAGACGCTCGCGGTTCTTGCCCTCTTCCATCCACCAATCCCAAATACTCTCGATGATTTCTTTGATCTCATCATAGGGCGGTTCCACCTTGATGAAAGGCACAATCAGTGTAGACATCTGGGCACCATCCAGGATGGGCGCCTTGGCGCCTGCCAGTATAGAAAGACCTTTATCAAGACCCGGACGAAGGGCCCTGGGCATGACGCTGAGGCAGTGCATGCACCTAGTGCATTCAGGGGTGTTGATCTCAAGCTTGCTGCCGTCCCATCGCATGCACTCGGTGGGGCAAAGATCGATCACCTCTTTCTGGATGTCAAAGGGGCCCCAGTCACGGCCCGCGTGGTCACCCCCACCGGGCGTCAATTCACCGCCCACATAAGCCTTGACCGCCTCCTGGTCGATACGGATGTCATCCCGCCAGTTGCCGATAAAGGAGAGGTCAGACCGGGCGATGGAGGCCACGCAGCAGTTGGGGCAGCCGTCAAACTTGAACTTGAACTTGTATGGGAAGGCCGGTCGGTGCAACTCGTCCTGATACTCCATGGTCAGCTGGTAACAGAGCTCCTGCGTGTCGTAACAGGCCCACTCGCACATGGACTCGCCCATGCAGTCAGATGGGGTACGCAGGTTCGATCCTGAACCACCCAGGTCCTGGTTGATGTTGTGGGTCAATTCATAGAAGACCTCTTCTAACTGGGGCGTGGTCGTCCCAAGAAAGATGATGTCACCTGTGGACCCGTGCATGTTGGTGATGCCGCTGCCGCGTCTTTCCCACAGGTCCATGAGTTGCTCCAAGTACTTGGTGTTGTAAAAGTGCCCCATGGGTTGATTGACACGCATGGTGTGAAAGTGCGCCACACCTGGAAACATCTCAGGCTGGTCACAGTACCGGCCGATGACGCCGCCACCGTATCCGAACACACCCACAATGCCGCCGTGCTTCCAGTGGGTCCTGCCGTGCTCATAAGATAATTCCAGGACACCTAAAAGGTCGTCACACACCTCGACCGGAACCTGGTAATCGATCCCCTTTTCGTTCTTCATCCTGGACTCATGCTCGCGCTTGATGTCCGAAACAAAGCTCGTCCAGGGCCCGGTTTCCAGTTGATCGATCAGAGGAGTCTTGTGTTTGAATTCAACCATTGTTCCACCTCCATTTCTTTATTAAGAAAATCCCTCTCTTTCCACTTTCCATATAAAAAACAATATCTCCCCTCACCTCCTCTCAGTGTCTGATGATCCCTTTGCAGCAGTACGAACAAAAGCGCAGAGGAAACGTATGTTATGTGTACTAAAGTAAGAGCGGATCTTGCGAACAA
>JASFPF010000207.1:0-4053 GCA_050116135.1 Deltaproteobacteria bacterium
ATAGAAGACGTCAACCACCTGGTCGGCTTTGGTGGCAATCTTGGCAACCCAGACATCCAATCTGCAATGGAACAGGGTATTGGTAATCCTGTAAAGGAGCCCTGGAAAGTCGTGTGTGTAGATTTCTATGATTGTAAAAAAGTCAGAACTCTCATTATCCACGACGATCTTGTCTGGTTGCCGCGGTAGCTTCCTGCGCTGGGACTGATAGGCCCTCACCTTCTGGTCAAGTTCAGTTGAAAGGTTGAGTCCTCCTTCTAGGGCGGCCCTCAAATCTTTATTCACCTGGTCCCATACGTTTGCTTCAAAGAGTGTATCGGGTGGGGCCTTGACCCTGAAGATGTCCAGGGCGATGTGATTCCGCCATGTATTGATTTGAGCGCTCAAGATATCCAGATTGTTCAGGGTAAAAACACCTGCAATGGATGAAAAGAGCCCGGGAAAATCCCTGGCACAGACTGTGGCGGTCCTGTAGTTTTTCTGCTGACCCCTCTGAACATCGATGACGAATGGGCCTAGACCAAGCCTTTCATAGAGTTCCACATGCCGAACGATCGCCTCCGATGGGGTGTGCAGCAGATAGCGTGTGGACATTTGCTCGAAGAGGGTCTTCAATGCGCTCTCGGGCATGGAAACCCCGCGCTGGAAAACCTCTTTCCTCTTTTTTTCTACCACGTCTGCAGCGGATCGAGTGGCCAGTACGCCTTCTTGCAAGATATGGTGGGTCTTAAAGAAGACTTCTTTGAGAAGTGTTGCTTTCCAATCGTTCCACGCCTTGGGCCCTGTGGCCTTTGAGTCGGCTACCGTAAGCAAATAGAGCATTTTCAAGCGCTCGATATCAGCGATATCTCTGGCACATTGAACGACAATCTTCTCGTCACTGATGTCTCTTCGGGTGGCCGTGTGTATGAGGAAAAGATGCTCCCGAACCAGAAAGGATATGGTTTCAATGTTTTTTTCAGGAAAGCCCAACCTCTTAAACACACGCCTTACAATTTGCGCGCCTTGTCTTGCGTGGTCATCTTGGGTGTGTTCCCCTTTGCCTACGTCGTGAAAAAGACCAGCCCACAGCAAGAGCTCTGGGTGGCGTATTTCTCTGAAGAGTTCCCCGTAGAAGGCGTCTGGGCTGTCCGGCCCGGCATCGCGCAATGCTTTCAGGGTTTGCACGGTGGCTAGTGAATGCTTATCCACAGGGAAAAGGTGATACTCGTCGTATTGAATCCGGTTGACGATCCCCTTCATCTCGGGAATCAGGGCAGTCATGAGGCCTGTTGTCAACATCTCATTTAGCACATTAAAGGTATGAGGAGACGCGGAAAGAATCCGGTTCAAGGATTTGATGACCGAGGGGGACCTCTGAAATCCCTCGTCCACCAGGTAAAGGAACTCTTTGACAAGACGGCTTGCTCCCGCGGCCAAAGGCTGTCTAAGAACGGCACTTTTTTCGAATATTTTGATTAAGAGAAGGGGATTCTTGACAATGGCTTCAGGAGACTCAAAGTCCAAGGCGTGGTGAACGGTCTCGATACCCGCTGCCACCGACCGCCCTGGTGTCCTTTTTCTTCCAGGCTTTTTGGCATTGACGACTCTCCTGAGAAACATCAGGTGCTGCCGTTTCAAGAACTCCATCTGTCCGTGCAATACACCGAGAAATCCCTCAACAGCCTGCTGGCCATTTTTCTGCCTGTATCCCAGGTCTTTCGCGAGTCTCACTTGATATTCAAAGTAGAGTTGGTCACACTTACGTCCGCTTAGATGGTGCAACCAGTTTCTTACCGTTTTGATAAACGACAGCGCCTCGCATAAGGACCCGAATTCATCGTGGGTTAGGTGCCCGAAAAACTCTAGATCCCTGGGCTCAGCAATGCGATAGGCGGCGCGTCCCATCCAAAGCATGGCATGGTAATCCCTCAGGCCGCCCAGCCCTTCCTTGAGATTTGGTTCCAGGAGATAAGTAGAGTCCCCATAGCGGGTGTGGCGCTCACGATTCCTGTCTGCAAGCCAAGCCACATAGGCACGGCCGTGCCTGCGGAGCACCTTCTCGCGCAACCTTTCCATAAGGTCAGAATAGAGGGCAGAGATACCACAAAGGAACCTCGCATCCAGCAAGGAAGTCAACACCTCAAAGTCCTGGGAGGCCAACGTGGCAGATTCTTTTAAGGAACGGGTCGCGTGGGCCACGTCCAGACCGATGTCCCACAGGGGATAGAAAACTTCCTGAACCAAATCCTTGGCCTCATCTGGCACCTTCTTTTTAAAGAGGAGGAGCACATCCACGTCCGAGTGGAGACACTGCTCTTTCCTGCCGTAACCGCCCAAGGCGATAATCGCATAGGGATTCTTCTCCACTCGCATCTGAGGCCCGATGGCGCTACCGGCAAAGCTTTCACGAAAATAATCGTCCAAGATCTCCGTGTGCCGCTCTAAGAAATGGGGTTCGTCCCCTTTGATGAAACGGACGAGTAACTGTTGCCTCTGCTCTTGCAAGAGACTTGTTGGAGATTGGGGTTGGCTCATGGGCCTTCCTATATGGCCTTTTTCCCCTTTTCGCCGGTCCTGATGCGGATGACTTCTTCCAGCGAGGAGACAAAGATCTTACCATCTCCTAGGGCTCCGGTCTTAGCCTTCTCGGCGATCACCTGCACCACTTTGGGCGCCAGGTCTGAGTCGACGACAACTTCCAGTTTCACTTTGGGTACGAAATCTACCCTGTACTCTGCCCCGCGATAGATCTCCGTGTGGCCCCTTTGGCGACCGAACCCCTTAACCTCGGAGACGGTCATCCCCTGAACGCCTAACTCTGTGAGGCCTTCTTTCACGTCATCCACCTTGAAGGGTTTGATGATGGCTTCGATTTTCTTCATTTTTATCCTCCGAAATTTGATAGTAAATCCATCTGCAGCATTGTGTTGTGCCCCTGATGAACTTTGTTCTACGGAGATGTCAACTTACAAGCTATACGCCGTCTCACTATGCTGGGTGATATCTAAGCCTCTGACTTCTTCTTCTTCGGAAACCCTCAAACCCATAGTCGAATCGAGGATTTTGAGGATGACGAATGTCATGAAAAAAGCGAAAACACACGTCACAAGAACCGATACAAACTGGATCCAAAGCTGCCCAGGATTTCCGAAAAAGAGGCCATTGGCGCCATCTGGATTCACCACTTTGCTGGCAAACAGCCCTGTAGCTAGAGCCCCCCAGGTTCCTCCCAGTCCGTGGATTCCCACCACGTCAAGAGAATCATCATACCCCAGTTTTGACTTGGCTAAAACACCCATATAACAGATGACGCCCGCCAAGCCGCCAATCATCAGGGCGGAGACCGGGCCGACGAATCCTGCTGCCGGAGTGATGGCCACGAGACCGGCTACGGCGCCACTTGCTGCCCCAAGGGTAGTGGGTCTTTCCCGGTGTAGCCATTCCGCAAACATCCAGGTCAACGCAGCTGCCGCAGAAGCGACGTGGGTGGTCACGAAGGCGCCTGCTGCCAAGCCGTTGCTTCCAAGGGCACTACCCGCATTGAAGCCAAACCATCCGAACCAGAGAATGGCAGCCCCTGTTATGGTCATGGGCACATTGTGAGGAATAAACTGTTCCTTACCATACCCTTTTCTTTTGGAAATCAGAAGGGCCGCAGCCAAGGCTGAAACACCGGAGCTGATATGGACGACCGTTCCCCCGGCGAAATCAAGGGCCCCCAGGTTCCCTAACCAGCCGCCAGCACCCCACACCCAGTGTGCCAATGGACTATACACAAGTGTAGACCACAGCAAAATGAAAGCCAAAAAGGCACTGAACTTCATACGTTCTGCAAAGGCTCCGGTAATCAGGGCTGGCGTGATGATGGCAAACATGGCCTGAAAAATCATAAACGCCTGGTGGGGAATGGTCCCTGCATAATTTGGACTCGGAGACAGCCCCACCCCTTTTAAACCAAACCAGGCGAGGCTCCCCACGACACCCCCAAGGTCAGGGCCGAAGGCCAGGGAATAGCCCCATAAGACCCAAACCACGGTGACCAGGCCCATCACCATGAAACTCTGCATGATG
>JASFPF010000208.1:0-4045 GCA_050116135.1 Deltaproteobacteria bacterium
CGGCCTCTTGTTCCACGTCTTCATCAGACGCCGCTTCTTCTGTGGGCTCAGCAACCGCCTCAGCGGCTTGTTCGTCTTCAAAACCTAGGTCTTGGGCAGTAATTTCCTCTTGAACTACGATGTCTTCCTCGGCAGCAGTCTCCTCGGTTGCCTGGGGTTTCTCCGCAGGTGACGCATCGTCTCCGAACCCAAGGTCCTCGAGCGAGAATCCCTCTTCATCCTGGTCTTGTTCAGATTCAAAGAGATCAAAATCAAGGGGTTCGTCAGAGAGTGCTTCCGGAACCTCAGGGCCCTGTTCCTCCGAATCGTCCGTTTCTCCCGATGAGGGGGGCTGTTCAGCCCATACATCGGGCTGCTCTGCGGATTCCTCTGCAACATCGGGAACAGGCCTGTCTTCTTCAGCCGATGCCGGTTTATATGCCACAAATATATGCTGACACTTGGAACATCGGACCTTGGACCCTGATTCCTTGATGAGGTTTTCGTCCAAGTTAAACCTGACGTTGCAGTTTTCACAGGGGATGATCATCGCCGGCTCCTTTCGTTTAGAATTCTAAATGGTATATTGCAGGCAGGGCGCGATATTTTTCGTCAAGATCCAGCCCATATCCCACAAGAAATCCGCGCTCAACCACATGCCCCACGTAGTGAGTTGCAATCTTTACCTCACGACGTTCGGTCTTGTCAATGAGAGCACACAGTCGAATAGACTCGGGTCGAAATTGCTTAAGATAGTCGAGCAGCCATGCAATAGTTAGGCCAGAATCCACAATATCTTCAACAATCAGGACGTGTCGACCGCTTATGTCCAGTTCGATCTCCTTGGTGATCTGGACATGCCCGGAAGATGATGTGTCGGAGCCGTAACTGGCCAAGCGGACAAAGTCGATTTCCACAGGGATGGTCAACTCACGGACCAAGTCGGCCAGAAAGATGAAGGCCCCCTTCAGGATGCCAATAACGACAAGATCCTTCTCAGCGTAATCTTGGGAAATCCGCCATGCGAGGGTGCTGACATGTTGTGCGATTTCAGCCCTGGACAGAACTGGAACCATTGTTGGCGGCATAAACGAATCTCACAGGCCAGCTTCTGCCAATGCCTGAATCACGGCCTTCTGTTTCTTGTTCAAGCGTTTAGGAACCTTGACCAGGATGCGGGCGTAAAGATCCCCCCTGTGACCTTTTTTTATCTCTGGCAGGCCAAAGCCCTTGAGGCGCATCTTCGCGTTATGTTGAGTCCCCGCCGGTATTCTTAGCTTCAGGTCCTTGCCATCAAGGGTGGGAATCTGAATCTGGGTCCCCAACAGGGCATCAGACAACCTGACCTCCCGATCGATATATAGGTCGTAGCCCACACGGCCAAAGACGGGATGCTCCAGAACTTTGGCTTGGATATAAAGGTCTCCAGGCGGTCCGCCCAAAGCCCCTGGCTGGCCCTTGCCAGCCAGACGGAGTTTTTTCCCAGTGACCATGCCTTTAGGGATATTGACGTTGACCTTCTTGTGTTGTCCACCTTGTTCTAAGGCGATCGTCTTACTGGTGCCCTGAAGAACATCTTCAAGGGTTAGAGGCAATTCGTAGACCAAATCCGAGCCTCTGACGGGCGCCCTCTGGGTTGATGTATAGGCGCTGAAGGGGTCTGCGCCATGTCCGAAGCTGAACTTACGGCCCCGCCCAGCACCACCCATAAATATGTTGGCAAACTGGCTGTCGCCAAATCCGAATTCCCTGAAAATATCCCCAAAATTGAAGCCCCTGAAAATGTCTTCCTGTGTGTATCGCTGTCTAAAACCAGACGCGCCAAAGGTGTCATATTGCTCTCGTTTTTCCTTGTCGCTGAGCACCGCATAGGCCTCAGAGATCTTCTTAAACATCTCTTCAGCCGACTTATCCCCCTGGGTGCGGTCCGGATGATATTTCATGGCCATCTTCCGATAGGCCTGCTTGATATCTTTTTCGCTGGCGTTCTTGTCCACGCCCAAGATTTTGTAGTAATCGGTCTCAGCCATAAGATAACCTTCTGTACGGAGAAAATAGTCAGAAGCGTGAAAATTTGATATGAAACAAATATAATTGGCCCTTTGATGATGTCAAGGGAATAACATGAAATCACAGGCAACGCACGACCTGAAAACTCATGGATCAATGCCTGGAAAACCCGCACGGGAGAGACCTCTCCCCACAAGCCATTAGAAGAGGCCTGAACACACGACGGCTTGGCAAACAGCCGGTCTATTGTTTTCATGTCGCAGAATCGACAAACACCGAAGCGAAACGTCTGGCCCGCCAGGGTGCCCCGGAGGGGACTGTTGTATTAGCCGAAGCCCAAAGCAAAGGGCGAGGACGGCTCGGGCGCCCCTGGGTTTCACCTCCTGGCAAGGGGCTATACCTTTCCGTCATCTTGAGACCAGACATCCCCCCACATTGGGGACCTAGAATAACCCTGACTGCGGGGGTAGCCCTTGCCGCGGCTCTTCAGGAAAGAGGGATAACACCTCAACTCAAATGGCCAAACGATGTGATGCTCGGTCGTCGCAAGGTGGGAGGGATCTTGACCGAGGCAAGTTGCGCCAACAACGCCATCATCTTTGTCATCGTTGGTGTCGGCATCAATGTGAATACGGATCTGGAGGACTTTCCCGCCCCGATCCGAAATCTTGCCACCTCGCTACGTCTTAGTACCGGCAGGGCAGTCTCGCGTGTTGGCCTCCTCCAGACATTGCTACATCAGTTGGAACAATGGTATGAACGGCTCTGCCAACGGTCCTTTGCAACGATCCTAGAGACTTGGCGCCAATATGAAATGACCCTGGGAAGATGGGTTGAGGTGTCCCTGCCAACGTCGAGCCTGGCAGGCGTGGCAGAGGACCTGGATACGGATGGCGCCCTATTGGTCCGAGACCAGAGGGGGCGTCTGCACCGCATCCTCGTTGGTGATGTTGTCCATTGCCGTGTTCAAAGAAGGGGAAATTTGGATGCCTCATAACGGGCCTAGAAGCCCTTGACATTTCATTTATCTCTTGCCATATGTGCCAGATCATTCCCCGTAACCTACTCAGGGGACCACATATTGTTTCCAGGTTGACAGCGCATCCTCGCCCATTGGAAAGGAGTTAGAAAGTGGACATCGTTGTTTTGCTCAAACAAGTTCCAGATACGGAAACCTTGATCCAAATCGCGGCGGACAATGCTTCTATCAAGACAGAAGACGTAAAGTGGGTGATCAACCCGTACGATGAGTTTGCTGTTGAGGAAGCCCTGCGAATCAAAGAGGCCCAAGGTGGCGGTAAGGTCACCATTGTCACGATGGGGCCAGAAAGGGCTGTTGAGGCCATCAGGACCGCCCTTGCCATGGGTGCGGACGAAGGTCTGCTAATCGATGATGCCGCGGCTGAGGGAGGCGATGCCCTTGGAACGGCCAAGGTGCTTGCTGAAGCCATCAGGCAGGTCCCCTGCGATGTCATCATAGCGGGTCAACGAGCCGTAGACGATGATTGCTATCAGGTGCCCGCGGCTGTTGCGGAACTTTTAGGAATCCCTCAGGTCTCTATGGTCATCAAGGAACAAATCCAGGACAAGAAGATCGTTTGTGAGTGCACCATGGAGGGAGGCACCGTGGTCGTGGAGACTGAGTTACCGGCCCTTTTTACCACCCAAAAAGGTATCAATGAACCCAGATATGCATCGCTTCCGGGTATCATGAAGGCCAAGAAGAAGCCCTTGGCAAGAAAAACACTGGCCGACCTGGGCATCAACCCGAGTGACGTGGGGGAGGCCGGGACGAAATGCAGGGTAATGAACCTGTCCTTTCCGCCCGAAAGGTCACCAGGTAAGATTATCGACGGGGAGAGCCCGGAGGCCAAGGCTGTCGAGTTGGTCAGATTGCTCAGAGAAGAGGCCAAGGTCATTTAGGACAGTTAGCATTTTTTAACGCTGAACCCCTCAAGTGCTTTTTGCTCAAAATGCTCAATGTCGCTCACAAAAGACTTTTTGCGAGCCCATGAGATCTGATGGCGAATTATATGATCGTAAATCGGAAGACAAA
>JASFPF010000209.1:0-4010 GCA_050116135.1 Deltaproteobacteria bacterium
GGCGCAGGGAGCAACCTCCAGGCCATCATGGACGCCTGTGAGTCAAAGAAGATCGATGGAAGTGTTGTGTTTGTGGGTTCGGATAACCCTGCAGCCTCTGGACTAAAGATAGCGAAAAAACGAGGCATCTCCACGTTTGTCGTCAATTACGGGGCCATTTTGGAAAAGTCCAGGACACAAGCGTTGGAGGCGTTGGTTCCAAAGGATTTTGTCCTTCAAAGGGTACTGACCTCACAACACATCATCCCGGCGACCTCGAATAGGGATCACCTAGTAAGATACTTTCGCACTCGGGCCATTGCCGAGGCGGCTTTGCTGAAGGAGATGGCGGTTTTTCCATTTGACCTTCTGGTGCTGGCGGGCTTTATGCGAGTGCTCACCCCCTACTTCATTGACCGGGTCAACATAGATCCCTCAAGGCCCCGGATCATGAACATTCATCCAGCCCTCTTGCCGTCTTTTCCTGGCGTGGACGGGTACGGAGATACCTATCGCTATGGCTGTAAGGTGGGGGGCTGTACCGTTCATTTCGTGGACTATGGAGAGGACACAGGGCCCATCATCGGGCAGAAGGCCTTTGAGATCAAGCCCGGAGACACACTTGAGATGGTCCGGGGAAAAGGCCTTAAGCTGGAATGGGAGCTGTACCCAGTGTGCATTCAGCTTTTTGCACAAAACCGCTTGAGGGTCATTTCCAAGACGCACACGTTCCAAGACGGCAAAACGTTCATGAGAAGGGTGGTTGAAACTGTCTCATAGGACGATCAGGGCCTTCATGTGTCAGGGGCGTCACCTCGCCCCTTCAAAGGGACGTTGTTGAGCGCGTTATGTTGTTTTTCCGCTAACTTGTCTATGCTTGTTGCGGGTTGTTTTTCCTTGACAGCCAGGGAAGGTTTCCCTATGGATAAGGCGTTCACCTTGTGTCTCAGACTGGATAGGCGATCTTGTCGATCACTACCTGTGTCGCAGATCACATAGAGGAGGAGACCTGATGTACGTTGGCCGTGTTATGCATAGGGAGCTCGTTACAGTGCCCCCTGATACCTCCCTGGTAAAGGCAAGGGATCTTATTGCTGAAAAGCGGATTGCACACCTTTTGGTGGTAGACAAAAAAGGAAAACTGATAGGAATCGTTTCAGACAGGGACTTGAAGCAGAGTTGGGCATCTCCGGCCACCACACTGAGCGCTCATGAGTTGAACTATCTGTTAAAGCAATTGACCGTGGATATGATCATGGCGAAAAAGATCATGACCATCTCGCCGGATACCACCATTGAACGTGCTGCCCGTATCATGCAGGAAAACAGGATCAGCGCACTGCCGGTGATACGTGATGAAAAGCTCGTGGGCATTATCACAACAACCGACGTCATGGAAGTGCTGCTCGAAGCCATCGGTATCGACGGGCAGAGTGTACGTTTTACTGTCTTGGTGCAGGACCGCATAGGGATAGTCGCCGAGGTGTCGAGAATCTTGAAAGAGCAAAAGGTCAACATTCGAAGTCTGGTCACTTTCCCTGAGAAAGAGCACCCGGGCATTTATCACTTGACCATGAGAGTGGGTGCCGCCCATGGCGAAAAGGCCATCTCGGCCTTAACCGAGGCCGGCTTTAAGGTGCTGAGGAAATACGTTGAGGATCTCGGACCCTATTTGCCCGAGCCATAGATGGCAGACTAGACAGGCAACACAACAAGGGGCGGGCTCGGACTCGCCTTTTTTCATGGACAAACAGTCGTGATTTACCATGGCTGGGTGTCTGTTTCTCTTATTCTTGTGGCAAAGATGAAACCGACCATTGCCATCATTGGCTGCGGGACGGTAGGCACCGCGATGGGAAAACTGCTTGCCGATGCGGGCTACCACATTACAGGCGTCGCTAGCAGAAGTCTTGATACGGCCGGCAGAGCCGCCAAAATGATAGGTGCGGAGCAATTCTCTGACTCCCTTTGGGATATGAGCCGGCGAGCCCAAGTGGTTTTCGTGACCACGCCTGATGATGCCATCGAATCAACATGTAAAGCCATCGTCGAACACCAGGGATTTGACAAGAATGCAGTGGTGATTCACTGCAGCGGCGCGCTTTCATCGGAGATTCTTTCTTCTGCCAGACGCTGTGGGGCCCGGGTCGCAACCCTTCATCCCCTCCAGAGTTTTGCCTCGGTGGATCAGGCTGTGAAACTGGTGCCCGGCTCTTTTTGTGCTATTGAAGGGGACAAAGCGGCCCTGCCTGTTGTGCGCCAGCTGGTCGAGGACGTGGGAGGTGCCCTCATGGAGATCACTCCAGAGGACAAAAGCCTGTACCATGCGGCGGCTGTTGCGGTGTCCAACTATCTGGTGACCCTGATGCACCTGGCCCTTGAGCTGGATCGCGTAGCCGGGATCCCAACTGACGTCTCCTTCAGAGCACTCCTGCCTTTGGTCAGGGGGACGTTGAGCAATATTGGCGCCAAGGGAATACCGGAGGCGCTCACAGGGCCCATCGCCCGGGGAGATGTGGATACGGTTAGAGCTCACCTTCAGGCCATAGAAGAGCGGGCCCCCGAATTCCTTATGATTTACAAGGCCCTGGGCCTTTATACAATCGATCTTGCCAGGGACAAAGGCACCTGTGGAAAGGAGGCGGCTGAGAAACTCGCTACCCTCCTTCAGCCGGGAAAACCGAGTGTTGTGTCTCAGAAATAAGTTGCAGAAGTGAAAATCATACGGTGGCCGAGGGCCAAAGCCATTTGCGTTGCTCAATGTCGCTCGCAAAAAGGCCTTGGCCCGCATCCGAATAATGCAAAGTATTTCTGAGACACAACATAGGGGTCACGCATGACATAAGGTGCTGATTCATGCCGTCTTACAGATTAATCAGCCTGTTTGGTCTTTTTTTCTTGTTGGTCCTGGCATGGTCCTCAGCAAGAGACAGGAAATACATCAACTTCAGACTGATTATCACCGGCCTGCTTGTGCAGTGTGTTTTTGCCTTCATCGTTTTCAGACTCCCCGCAGGTGTTGTCATCTTCTCTTGGCTAAACGATGCTGTGTTGAGACTCATCTCCTTTGCCAAGGAGGGGCTATACTTTTTATTCGGCCCCTTGGCGATCTCCCCTGGAGAGACTGGTCCCATGGGAGAAACCTCACCTGGGTTCATCCTCGCCTTCCAGGCGCTGCCATCCATCATCTTTTTTTCATCCCTCGTTTCTCTTCTATACTACCTGAACATTGTCCCCGCTGTGATCAAGGTATTTGCCAAGGTATTCACTTATTTGATGCGGATCAGCGGGGCCGAGGCCTTGTGCGCTTCGAGCAGCATATTTGTGGGTATTGAATCGGCCCTGACCGTCCGGCCCTATATCCAAGAAATGACGAGATCAGAACTGTGCACAGTCCTTACGGCAGGCATGAGTACCATTGCATCAACGGTACTGGCGTTTTACGTGGGCTTCTTGCATAAGGAGTTTCCTGCCATAGCCGGGCATTTGATATCAGCATCGGTCATCAGTGCCCCGGCAGCCATTATGATGTCAAAGCTGGTCGTCCCTGAGACGGAGACGCCGAGGACCTTGGGGGTCCGGGTTCAGGCTGCCAAGGATGGTCGGTCTGCCACGTGGATAGAGTCGATTATCAATGGTGCAAACGATGGAATGAAACTCTGCGTTGGGATTGTTGCTCTCCTTTTGGCGTTTCTAGGGTTACTTTCCATGTGCAACTGGCTGTTGGGGCTGATTGGAGCCGAGCTTTTTGGTGTGGGGCTGTCCCTGCAACTGATCCTGAAATTTTTCTATTATCCCCTCGCCATGATCATGGGGGTGCCGCTGCAGGACGCAGGCACGGTGGCTAGCCTCCTCGGGGAAAGAACCATCGCCACGGAGGTGGTGGCCTACCAGCACTTAAATCAGTTCATTCAGGCTGGCACATTAACGAATCCTCGAAGTATTACCATTGCGTCGTACGCCCTTTGCGGATTTGCCCACATTGCCTCTCTGGCCATCTTTGTTGGAGGATATTCTGCCCTGGCACCTAG
>JASFPF010000210.1:0-4010 GCA_050116135.1 Deltaproteobacteria bacterium
TAGCGGCAAGTGCCCATGGCCCTTTAAGCTCATCGTCGCCCTTATTCTGCTTCAATCTCGGCGATGTCCAGCTCTTTTCCAGAGACAATCTCGGCTGCGATCCCACCACACTGCGGACAGAGAAACATGGCGCTATCCACATCGAATTCGATGTCACACTTATCGCATCGTCCCTTGGCGGGGACGATTTCTATCCTCAGTTCAGCCCCTTCGGCCACCGTCCCCTCGGACACCACCTCAAAGGCGAAATTCAGGGCATCAGGGACGCAGGCGGAAAGCTCGCCGATTCGAAGATGCACCCGGGTGATGCGGGAGACATCGTGTTTCTTGGTTTCGTCTTCAAGGATCTTCATAAGCCCTTGTGCAATAGAGACTTCGTGCATTATTCCAGGAATTCCTCCGCGATCGTAATCTCACCCTCATGACGCAACTGGCCGAGCCATTCCTCCATTAGCTTCTGGCGCTTCTGAAAAATCATGCTGGATTTTGTTTCTGATTTTTTGGCCTCAAAAGCCTTGGGATCACCCTCTTGTCGGTCTTTCAGGCGAATCACATAATAGCCTTGCCTGCCTTTGATCACGGCTCCAGGCAAGGGGTCTGACGGGTTTAATGAAAAAGCGACATTCATGACCTCTTGTTCAGGCCCGATGCCTGGGATGGAGCCAAACCGCTTGAATAAGCCCGTGTCCTTTGGGTCTAAATTGCGATCTTTGGCCTCTTTTTGAAACGCCTCGCCGCCCTTGAGGGCATCCAAAAACGTGTCCGCGTCCTTTCTGGCCAGCTCGTCTTGTCTGACGCCGATCAGGTCCTTCTTGACGCTTTCTTCCACGACGTCCAGTGTCGGAATCTCAGCCGGCTTTCTGCCAATTACTTCAAGGATATAGTATCCGTCAGCCAGCTCAAGGGCTTCGCTCACTTCCTCGTCACCCAGGTCAAAGGCGGCCTTGGTAAATTTTTCTGCCTCCGTGATCCCTTTCACACGGTCACTACGGGAAAAAAAGTCGGTTTCAAGGGGCTCAAGCCCATGGGCCTTTGCCACGTCGTCTATGTGCCCCCCCCCATAACTGGCATCAACCATCGCTTCTGCCCGATCATAGGCCAGGGTCCTCGCCCCTTCCTTGACTAATTTGCTGCGAATCTGATCCTCCACTTCAGCCAGGGCGGGCTCTTTGGCTTCCTGGACCTCTTCTACCTTAATCAAATGCCAGCCAAAACGTGTCCTCACGGGCTCACTAACATCACCGGGTTTCATGGCAAAAGCAGCGTCAGAGAAGGGTTTCACCATCCGATCCCTGGTAAAGAATCCCAGGTCGCCCCCCTTGGTCTTGCTCCCAGGATCATCCGAGTATGTCTGGGCCAGTTTTGAAAAGTCTTTTCCTGCCTTCACCTCTTCAAGAACCTTGAGGGTTTTATGGCGCACTGCGTCGATTTGTTCCTGTGTCGCCTCCGGTTCCACGTTGAAAAGAATATGGCGGGCCCGGACCTTCTTAGGTGAGGCATATCTTTCCTTGTTAAGCTCGAAATATTGGCTCACCTCTTCGTCGGAGACTTTGACCTGAGATTCGAACTCCTTGAAACCAAAACGCAGATACCGGACATTTACTCTGGGCGGGATCTCATAGTCCTCTTGGTGCTCGGAAAAATAGGTCTGGAGCGCCTCTGGTGTTACCTTGACATCCTTGTAAGACGATGGCGTGAAGGCCACATACTCAAGGCTTACCTGTTCTTCACGCCACTTAAAGGTTTCCAGAGCCTCGGCATCTGAGACCTTGATGCCCCCCAGAATAAGGCCTTGCATCTTTTCGGCCAGAATCTCCTCTTTCATGCTTTCTTCGAACTTCTCGGGTGTCATCCGGTTTAGAGCCAGCATTCGCTGATATCGCCGAGAATCAAACTGACCATTAACTTGAAAGGGAGCCATATTCTGGATGGACCTGGCCAGGTCCTCATTGGTCACACGCAAGCCGATACGGTTCGCCTCTTGGAGGACAAGCCGTCGGTTGATCAATTGATCCAATGCCTGCCTCTTGAGATCAAGTGTCTCGAGGAGCTTGTCATCCAGCATGTTGCCGAACTGTTTTCGGTACTGCTCCCTCAACTGATTGTAAACACTGCGGTATGCCTCTAAAGTGATGGTTGCTCCATTCACCACGGCAACGCGGTTTCGTTTCTGGGCGCGATAGCTGCCGACGCCCCAGAACACGAAGACCACAACAATAACCCCTAGGACTACCTTAATGAGCCAAGACCCAGCGTGTTTTCTCATTAAGCTGAGCATCACAACCTCCCCATCTTTAGGCTAGTTTCCATCCATAAACGGCCCTTTTTCCTCTGAGCGGCGTTCTCCGCAGGTTTTCACCTGCGACGTACGAAATGTACGCCTCGGCGTCAACCCTTGTGCGGCCTTGCTCAGAGCAAAAAATGCTCATTTCTGCATTGGAAACTGACGCCTGTGCCCATTGATTGAATCATGTTTCGTGGATGGACACTAGGCTAGTGCCCTCTTGAGCTTGAAATGATTGAGCCGTCCCCCTGCAAGGATGAACGCCCTTTCTCTTTCATCCAAATCAATGCCTACTTCAAACGTGCGGCCCTGGGTCTCGTTCATGACCCTGAGCCTTGTCTGCCCCTCCTTCAGCCCACTGGCCACGGCCTCTATGATGAGCCGGTCACAAGGCTGAACCTGCTCCAAATCCTCAGGCCTCAAAAACGTCATGGGAAGCAGCCCGAAGTTGATGAGATTGCTGCGATGAATCCGGGCAAAGGAAAGGGCGATGACCCCTTTGATTCCTAGGAACATGGGCGCCAGGGCTGCGTGCTCGCGGCTCGAACCCTGACCGTAGTTTTTGCCCGCCACAATGAAGCCGCCGCCCTTTTCTGAAGCCTCTTGGGCAAAACCCTGGGCACAATTGGAAAAGACACATTGGGAAATAGCCGGGATATTTGACCGGAGCGACATGATGCGGGCCCCGCCAGGCAAAATGTCATCCGTGGTCACGTCATCCCCCAGGCGAAGCAGCACTTCGCCTGCCAACGTCTCTGGCATGGCCTGACCCTGGGGGAGGGGTTGGATATTTTCCCCTCTCAACACTTCAATGACCTCAGGGTTCTCTGAAGGTTTCACAAAAAGATGTTCCATGGCCGGGAAGACCTCAGGCATAGTGACCTTCACGGCTTCACCAAAGGTCCTGGGATCCGTAATCTCACCCTTTAGGGCAGAAACGGCAGCCACTTCAGGGCTGCAGAGATAGAGTTTCGCATCCAAGGTGCCGCTACGGCCCTTGAAGTTTCTGTTAAAGGTCCTGAGGCTCACGCCATCACTCGGCGGAGATTGTCCGATGCCGATGCAGGGCCCGCAGGCACACTCCAGGATTCGGGCTCCGGCCTCGATCATATCTTTCAGGCCCCCAGTTTCGGCCAACACCGCCAGGACTTGCCGAGACCCCGGTGATATGATCAAGCTTGTCCGTGGATGGACCACGCGTCCTTTCAAAATAGCGGCCACCGTCGCCAGGTCTTTGTAAGAAGCATTCGTGCAGCTGCCGATGGCCACTTGATCGACTTTTAGCCCGGCCATCTCTTTCACGGGACAAACAAGATCCGGCATGTGAGGCTTGGCCAACAGGGGTTCCAAGACTGCGAGGTCAATGGTGATTTGTTCCACATAAGAGGCCCCTGGATCTGCCTCTAAGGGCTTGAAGTCTTTCTCTCTCTGCTGGGACTTCAAGAAAGACAAGGTCACCTCGTCGCTCGGAAAGATGGACGTTGTGGCCCCTGTCTCAGCCCCCATGTTGGTTATGGTGCCCCGTTCGGGCACGGAGAGGGTGACCACCCCCGGCCCCCCGTATTCAAAGACCCTGCCCACACCCCCTTGGACTGAAACACGGCGAAGCAGTTCCAGAATGATATCCTTGGCTGTCACCCAGGGAGAGAGCGCGCCCTCCAATTGCACCAGGACCACTTCAGGGCAGCGCAGGCGAAAGGGTTCTCCAGCCATGGCCAAGGCGACA
>JASFPF010000211.1:0-3985 GCA_050116135.1 Deltaproteobacteria bacterium
ATGTGTTTCCTGCCTGACCTGTGTCAGGGTGTGCCCTCTCGGTATACCCAACACGAACAAGATGGGGGAGATCGCCATCGATCCCTTTGCCTGCCAGGCTTGCGGCATGTGTGCCCTCGAGTGTCCGGTCCGGGCCATTGACATTAGCCTCGATTCCCGAGCTGAAATGGCGCGAGACATAGAAGATGGAATTCGCAGGGCACGGCATTCTGGGCCTGTCGTTCTGGGCTTTTTTGACCTCCATGGTAACTTTGGGGCCGAGGATGTGAGAAGCCTTAAGCAAAATTATCCCAATATTGTACCTGTCATGGTTTTTGGATTGAGAAGAATTGATACGTCGGATGTATTGAAGGCCTTTGAGTCTGGAGCGGATGGCGTCTTTCTTGCCGCGTGTCCACCTGATGCAGATCCCTTCCCAAAGGAAACAGTCAGGCTCAAACAACGTATGGAACATGCCAGAACCCTGGTTGAGGCGGTGGGCATCCACGGAGGGCGTTTTGAGATTTGCCATATGCCTGAGGAAGGACTTGTTGAAAAGGAATGGGTTGCGGCGTTCATTCAGAACATGGGCGACTTGGGCCAAGCCGACTCAGCGTAAAGGAATAGGTGCATGATCACGTTAGAACAGAAGAAGCTTGAAGAGATTCTGGATATGACCAAACGCTGCAAGCGCCTTTTGGTGATGGGTTGTGAAACCTGTGCGGCCATGTCTTTTGCTGGTGGGCAGCGGCAGGTCGCGGAGCTTGCCTCTGCGATTCGCATGGCGAAAAAGACATCAGGAGACGAGGGCGAGGTTCTGGAAGAGACCATAGCCAGGCAGTGTGAGCCTGAGTTTGTTGATCTGAGTGGGGACAAGGTGTCTGAGTGCGATGCTGTTCTTTCTTTGGCCTGTGGCGCTGGCGTCCAGCTGTTGGCCGAACGCTTCCCTGATAAGATCGTCTTGCCGGGGTGTAATACGACCTTTTTAGGGGTGACCGAGGAATTGGGAGTGTGGTCGGAACGCTGTGCGGGATGTGGGAACTGCATCCTGGACAAAACGGCTGGCCTGTGCCCTATTGCCAGATGTGCGAAACAACTTCTCAATGGCCCGTGCGGGGGGTCCATGAACGGGAAATGCGAGATCAGCAAAGATGTAGATTGCGTATGGCAACTGATTATTGATCGCCTAAAACGACTGAATCGACTCGAGATGCTGGAAGAAATTTTTCCCGTTAAAGACTGGTCACCGGCTGGACATGGGGGGCCGAGAAAGATGGTCAGAGAGGATGTTAAATCATGAAGTCAGGGAGTAACTTGGAAGGCATACTGGAAAGCGGTCAGTTCGCGGTGACGGCTGAGGCCGGGCCTCCAAAAGGGACTTCGGCGAAGGTCATCCAAAGAAAAGGTGAACTCCTCAAGCTTTGCTGCGACGCCTTGAACGTGACAGACAACCAGACCGCCATTGTGCGAATGTCGAGTATCAGCGGCTGCGTTCTGTTAAAGGAGCAGGGCGTGGAGCCTGTGCTTCAGATGGTTGTCAGGGATCGCAATCGTCTTGCCTTGCAGAGTGACCTCTTGGGCGCGGCTGCATTGGGCATTCGAAATGTTTTATGCCTTTCCGGCGATCATCAGAGGTTTGGCAACCACGCCACCGCCAAAGGGGTCTATGACATCGATTCGATCCAGTTCCTTCAGATGGTTAAGACCATGCGGGATGAGCACCAGTTTCTCAATGGTGAAGAGATCTCAGGAGATGTGCCGTTTTTTATCGGGGCGGCAGCGAATCCCTTTGCCGATCCATTTGAGTTCAGGGTAACCCGGTTGGCCAAGAAAGTAAACGCAGGCGCAGATTTCATTCAAACACAGGGCATCTTTGACATGCCCAAATTCATCGAATGGATGAAGATGATCAAAGATCGTGGGCTGGACGAACGCACGCACATCCTTGCCGGGCTCATTCCGATCAAGTCCGTTGGTATGGCTCGATACATGCGAAACAACGTGTCTGGTCTAAGTGTGCCCAAAGAGATCGTTGACCGGATGGCCGACGCCAAGGAGCCCAAAGAAGAAGGTGTGAACATCTGTCTGGAGACCATCGAGCAACTCAAAGAGGTGGACGGCGTCCATGGGATTCACATCATGGCCGTCGCCTGGGAGGACATCGTCCCCCGCATTGTTGAAGAGGCTGGCCTGATGCCCAGACCGGTCGTATAGTGGTTGATGATTACTCATTGATATGAAACTTTTCTCATTGTCAGTATCATGAGCCATGACCAGCAACCAATGATGAATGGCAGATGATAGACGACAAGGGGGTGGAAGATGGGAACAGGTGCAAAAATTCTGGTGGTGGACGATGACCCGGACATGCGGGAAGCCCTGCAGATGATACTGGAGTCAGCAGACTACACCGTGGTCACGGCTGAAGATGGTGAGAAGTGTCTGTCCAAGCTGAAAGAAGAACAGCCCGATTTGCTCATTCTCGACCTCCTGATGCCCAGGATGGACGGATTTGAGGTCTGTAAGGCCTTGAAAGATCCTCGGCACGCCAAGTATGCCCATGTGCCAATCATCATCCTCAGCTCGGTGCAGGAGGGGGTCAGCCAGCGCCGTTATGAACTGGAGACCGGCGTGCAGCTCGATGTAGATGACTACGTGGAGAAGCCCATTGAAAGCGGGGTTCTGTTGGAAAGGGTTGGGAAGATCATTAAGAGAATTTCCAAGGAATAAAGGGAATCATAGGTGCGGCCATGAAAAAGGTATTAGTGGTAGACGATGACGTTGACTTTTGTGAGGCAGCGAAGCTCCTTTTGGACAGCAAGGGCTACGATGTCGTCCTGGCCCATGACGGCAAGGATGGGCTCGAAAAGATGCGAGCAGAGGCCCCGGATCTGGTGATCCTGGACGTGATGATGCCTGAAATGAACGGATATGACGTGTGCGTCGTCCTTAAGGCAGATCCAGCATTGAAAAAGACACCAGTGATTCTTCTCACAGCCGTGGACCAGGACCTTTTCAAGACAACTTACACCCAGGCAATGGGTCTCATGACCGAAGCCGATGACTACATGGCCAAGCCGGTCGAACCTCAAGACCTGGTCAAACGGGTTGAGGGTTGGCTCAACAAGGATTAGTCAGGCGATGTTGATCAAGCCAAGCATCAACATATTGGTGGTGGAAAATGATATCACCATTTTGCAGAAATGCCGGGAACTCCTTTTTAACGAGGGCCACCGGGTCCGTACGGCCGAGTCTGTTGAAGAAGCCCTGCACATCGTCCAGAAACACCCAGGAGATGTAGACATCATGCTCCTTTCTCTTGAGCTTCCCGGCTGGGGCGGCTTGACCCTCATCAACGTCCTGCAGAAGGCTAGGCGTGAGATCCTGATCATGACCATGTCCGCCAACTGCGGTGAGGAGGCCATAGAGGCAATGCATGCAGGGGCTTACGACTGCATCCGAAAAACTTTTACCGCCGATCGCTTCTGGACGAAAATGAACCGGGCCATAGAGGCCTTTAGACTCAGGCGGCAACTGGGCATTCTGACACGGCAAAGGCAGGCCGCCTTAACCGAGGTAGGCGATCATGAGAATCTGTCTGCCATCTTGCAGAGTCTTACGGACGGCCTCGTGGTCACGGATTGGCAGACAAACATTGTGTTGTTCAATTCGAAAGCCGCCAGCCTCTTTAACCTGACACGGGAAAAGGCCGTAGGTCATCCCATTTCGGCCTGTATACAATCTGATGAGCTGTTGTCATTGTTTATGCGTGCCATCAAATCCGATAGTTCTTTGGCTCCCTTAATGGCAGGTGAGGAACCCATTATCAAAGTGGGGGACAAGACCCTTCGTGTCCACGTAGACCCTGTCAAGAATGAGGCAGATACCGCCATTGGCGCCGTATCTCTGTTTCATGACGTCACAAGCGTTAGTGCCATGGATAAACTCAGGGACGATTTTCTCTCCATGGTCTCCCACGAGCTCAAGGCCCCGTTAAGCTCCCTGC
>JASFPF010000212.1:0-3976 GCA_050116135.1 Deltaproteobacteria bacterium
TCCTGGACATCCCTAATAGTTAATTCCTCAGGATTGCTCGTAACAACCGCAAGGACAAGGCGTTACTGTTTTTGAAGACCTTTTGCCATATTTTTTATGCAACATTGGGGTTCATTCTTGTATGATAAATGGTTCCAGTTTCTCCTGCCTAAGCCCCACAACCGCCTGCCTGGCCGCAGAGCGATCCTTGAAATGGCCTACCCTGACCCGGTGATAGGTGCCTTTGCCAGGCACCTCGGTTGTGACTTGATAGGCGCTGTAGCCTTTACTCTTAAGATCAGACACCATCTCCTGAGCCTTGGCCGGATCCTTGAGCGACGCCACCTGCAGGGTCAACGGGCCTGCGGCGGGGCCTTCCTTGTCTGAAGAAGGCTGGGGCTTTGCAAATACCTTCCGCTGGGTTTTTGACTCTACTTTCACAGGGGGCTCGAGTTGCGCCCGTGACCTTGAGGATGCCTCCTTGGTCTTGGACCTTAACCGGGCCTCTTCCTTCTTGTCAGTGAGGGCGTCGTAGAAACCAAGCGGGGTTCTTGGGGAGGCCGCCTCCCCATGGCGTCCTTGTTTTTCCCTTTTCAAGGCCTGTTCCTTGAGGGCCGCCAGTTCATTGGTAAGCTTTTCAACATCAAAGCGAACCGGGGACAGCCCGCGGCCCACGATAACGCCCAACGTAAACATCCATACCAGGACCAGGAAGGCAACCCCTAACCACAGGACCACCTCTTTTCGGGTGAGTTCAAACCCTAACCCACCTTTTACCGAACCTTTCTTTTTGGGCTTTGAGGTCTTTCGGCTCATGATTAGATAAAATTCTTTGTAACACTTTAGCTCTTTGAAAAAGGCCTTTTTTCGAACGACATTGAGCCATTTTGGAAAAAGATTCAGGATGAGCGTGGCGTCAAGAATTGCAAACTGTTTGAGGGCGTTAGCCCGAGTTTTTGCAATATAGCCAGGCGAGGCCTGAATCCCAAAATGGGTCACGGAGCTGAGCAAAAGGGCTCTTTTTCAAAAACGTAACCTCTTACGTTTCTTTACATTTTCTCTGGCGCCGACACGCCCATTAGGTCAAGCCCGTTTCTTATGATCATCCGAATAGCAGACACAAGGAAAAGCCTTGCCGCCGACAGGCTGGCATCGTCACTGACGACCTGGTGATGGCTACGGTCGTGATAATAGGCATGAAAGGCGCCTGCCAATTCCTTCAGATAAAAGGGAATCCGATGAGGTTCCATCAATCGGGCACTTTGCGCTACAACCTCCGGATAGCGGGCCATGAGCTTGATCAGCTCAATTTCTTCCGGCAGATTGATGAGTTTGGAAAAGCCTTCGTGCCAGCCCATAGACTTGTAACCCAGCTCCTCTGCTTTCTTGAGAATGTTGGAGATCCTTGCATGGACGTATTGGACGTAATATACAGGATTTTCATTGGATTGCTTCTTGGCTAATTCAAGGTCAAAATCTAGCGGGCTATCATAATGACGCAGCAAAAACAGGAAACGCGCTGCATCTCGGCCCACTTCGTCGATCACCTCCCTCAGGGTGACAAATTCGCCGGCCCGTGTAGACATGGCTGCAGGTTTGCCACCTCGAAGAAGATTGACCAGTTGCACGAGGATAAATTCACACCTCTCCTTGTCATGGCCCAGGGCCTGAATCGAAGCTGAAATCCTCGGGACATAACCGTGATGGTCTGCCCCCCAAATGTCAATGATCCGATGGAATCCTCGCTCAAGCTTGTCTTTGTGGTAGGCGATGTCTGAGGCAAAGTAGGTTGTTAGCCCATTGCCCCGCACCACAACCCGGTCCTTTTCATCGCCAAACTGGTTTGTCCGAAACCACATGGCGCCATCATGCTCGTAGATGATATCCCGGTGCTTAAGCGCTTCAATGGCGGCCTCCACCGTCCCCGAATCATACAGGGACTGTTCGCTGAACCACCGGTCAAAGGAGACCCCGAATATGTCGAGATCCTTCCTGATCCCCGCAAGGATCTCGTCGGCTGCAACGGTGGCACAAAGCCTTATCGCCTCCTCTTCGGGCATCTCCAGCAAGCCCTTACCCTCACGATCAGCAAGCATCTGGGCGAGGTCCTTGATATAGTCTCCCTGGTAAGCATCCGCCGGCAATGGCACCGTATCTCCCAAGAGCTGCCGATATCGAAAGAACACGGACTGACCCAGGGTCAATATTTGGCGCCCAGAGTCATTCACGTAGTATTCTTTTTCCACCTCATAGCCCGCCGCCTTGAGGATGGCCGCCAGCGTGTCGCCCACGGCGGCACAACGGCCGTGGCCTACGTGAAGGGGCCCGGTGGGATTGGCACTCACAAATTCGATCTGCACACGTTCCCCTTGTCCCATGTCGTTTGTGCCATAGGCGCTGTCCTGTTGATGAACCGTTCTTAGGACCTCGTACCACTGGTCTTGAGCAATAAAGAAGTTGATAAACCCCGGTCCCGCGACCTCTGTCTTGGAAAGGAGATGGTCAGAATCTCCTAAATGATCGACAATGGTTCTTGCAATGTCATGGGGCCGCCTTTTCTGATATGAGGCCATGGCCATGGCGATATTCGTACTATAGTCGCCGTGGGCGGGCGTCTTTGGCGTTTCAAGGCCGATTGATGGCAGGACTGAGACAGGACGAAGTTGCCCCGAAGCAAAGGCAGATTTCAAAGCGCGCTGTACCATGAGGCCAAGTTTATCCTTCATGGGGTGGGTATTAGTCAGTTTTGTGATCCAAGTCAAGGCTCAAAGGGGGCGCTTATAATCTGCCCATAGGGTGCAGTCATTGTCCCAGGTCCCTATCTTCGCCTGCGTGTTTAAGGCCGTTCCCACAAGGCAGCTCGAAAGGCTTAATACCCTTAAATCAGGGGTTTTTATTATTGCCTCTCCCTTTTGTTTACGATCAATGAGGGTTTAGCAATTGACAGGATTGACCTTTCTATGTTCTACAAGACGACGCTATTGAAAAACGCCTTCTCACTGACTTGTATGCACTGTCTGGAGAGCTTCTGGTCTGGCAAACAGGGCAACAAGGTCGCTCCTCCCAAAAGGGGCAAGGTGTTATAAGGCATTTTTGTTACGGCAGTAATCTGTTCTTTCCTAACCAAGACACAAGACAGGGGAGATATCATGACTGAAATCATTGATGTGACGGCCAGGGAAATTCTTGATTCACGGGGTAACCCCACTGTGGAAGTCGATGTGATGGTTGCCAGCGGATTCATAGGACGGGCTGCCGTGCCCTCTGGGGCTTCCACAGGGAAACGGGAGGCCTTGGAGCTCAGAGACAAGCGTCGGAAGCGTTATGGCGGAAAGGGCGTTTCAACAGCTGTGACCAATGTGCTCAAGACCATCAAGCCGGCCATCCTGGGTCTGGATGCTGCCGACCAGCACAGCCTTGACCGGAGGCTCATAGAACTGGACGGCACACCGAACAAGTCTAAGCTCGGCGCCAATGCCATCCTGGGCGTATCGCTTGGCGCAGCCAGAGCGGCAGCCTATACGTTGGAGTTGCCCTTGTATCGCTACATAGGGGGTATCCACGGCAGGGTGCTTCCTGTGCCCTTGATGAATATCATCAATGGCGGCGCCCATGCTGCCAATAATTTGGATATTCAGGAATTCATGATCGTTCCCGTTGGCGCCGGGACCTTTGCAGAAGCGATCAGGATGGGAGCGGAGACCTTTCACCACTTGAAGGCGGTCTTAAGAAATGCCGGCCACAACGTGGCCGTCGGTGATGAGGGTGGCTTTGCACCCAATCTGGATTCCAACGAGGAGGCCCTTCGTTTCATTATGTCTGCTATTGAAAAGGCCGGTTACAAGCCTGGCGCAGATATTGCCCTTGCCTTGGATGCGGCGGCGAACGAATTCTATCATCAGAAAAAATACGTCCTATCGGGTGAAGGCAAGAAGGGGATGAATGCCGAAGGCATGATTGACTACTATGAGAAACTCATCAAGGCCTATCCGATCCT